>JAYSYB010000416.1:0-4365 GCA_043716775.1 Rubrivivax sp. | reverse complement strand
CAGCACCTTGCCGCGCTGCGCGGACAGGTGGGCCGGCTTGCCGGTGATCGACTGGGCCTCAAAGTCGTAAATGCTGGTGGCTGCCATAGGGCCTCCGGTCGGGCGGGAGGCGAATGGTAGCGGGGCGGGTGCCTCAGCACAGCGCAACAGAGCCCGCCACAGACTTTGCAACCCGCAGGGCAACCGCGATAGGCGACCGCGATAGGCGACCGCGACAGGCAACCGCAATAGGCACAACCGCAGTAGGCAACCGCAATGGGCAACCGCGGCGGGCAACCGCAGAGGCATTGACAGCACCAGGCGGCAAACGCACCATCGGCGCCCCATGTCCACCCTCTACCGTGTGTCCCTGCTTGGCTTGAACGACGCCGAGCGCGATGCCATCAGCCACTGCCTGAGCACGACGGCTGCGCGCACGCCGCGCTACACAGCGGCCACCTTTATCGACGACTGCGATCTGATCGTCGCCGACGCGAGCCACCCGCCATCGGTGCAACTGGTGGTGGCCACCGAAAGGCTGCCGGCCACGCTCTTCATCGGCGCCACCGCGCCACCTGGCGCAGTGGCTTGCATCTCCAGGCCGATCGATATCCAGCATCTGCTGCGCGAACTCGACTTTCTGGTCGGGCTGCCCAAGGGCTTGTCGGCCGCGCGTCTGCAAACCGTGGCCGCATCGCGCTGGAAGGGCGAAACCGACCGCCGCCGCCAAGGCGAGCCGGCGCCGAGTGCGCCTGTGCTGCAGCAGCAGCCGGCCCCGTCGGCCTTGCTGGTGGACGACAGTGAAGTTGCGCTGCGCTTCCTGGAGACGCGCCTGCAGCGCTGGGGCTTGGTGATGGACCGTGCGCTCAGCAGCGGCCGTGCCATCGAAATGCTGGCCCAGCGCAATTACGATTTTGTTTTCCTCGATCTTGAACTGGGCAGCCGCAGCCAGTTGGACGGCCTGGCGCTGTGCCACCACATCAAGCGCCACCAGGACGTGGTGTCGGCGCTGACCTCGGCGGTCTTCATCGTCTCGGCACACCGCGGCGAGATGGACCGCGTGCGCGGCACCTTGGCCGGCTGCGACGGCTACCTGGGCAAGCCGCTGGACGATGCAGAGTTGAGCCGTTTGCTGCTGCGCCACGGGCTGCAGCTGCGTGCGCAGTCTGCGCAGGTGTTGCAAGGCCTGGGCTGAGCTTTCAGCCGCGCGCCGACAGCAGCGTGGCGCCCACGATCAGCGCGCCGCCCAGCAGCAGTTGCGCCGTCAGCACACCCGCGCCCAGCAGCACCGCAGAGCCCGATGCGAACAGCACCTCGGTGATCATCACCACCGCAGTCACGTTCGCCGGCAGGCGCCCGGCGCCGTACTGCAGCGCGATGTTGCCAGCCAGAAAGGCGGCACCCATCGCCAATGCACCGGCCATCCACGCGACCGCCGGCGCTGGGGGCATCGGCACCGTGCCTTGAGCGGACAACACGCTGGCCAGCACGCCCGCCACCACCGCGCCACCCAGGAACATCGCCAACGCACGCGCGGCCTCGGGTTGATGAGCTTCACGCTTGAGCATCACGTTGTTCAGCGCAAAGCTGAAGCCGCCCAGCACCGCCAGCCATTCGGCCAGCGTGTGCGGCAGCGGCAGCCCGCCTTGCTCGGGCCACAGCACGATGGCCGCGCCGACCAGCGCCATTGCCACGCGTAGCAGCGCCGCGCGGGTCAGCGCTTCGTGCAACAGCAGCCGCGCCAGCAGCACGGCCCATAGCGGCATCAGATAGAAGAGAAGCACCACGCGCACCACGTCGCCCACCGTCACCGCCCAGTTGAAGGTGGCGTTGGTGGTGCCGGCAGCCAGCACCAGCAGCCACAGCGTGCGCGTGCGCGCCAGTTGCATCCATGCGCCGGGCCGCCACAGCGTGATGGCCGCCACCGCCAGGGCGTAGATCAGCGCCGTCGCCCACAGTGGGTGCAGCCCCAAGCCCTGCAGCTGCCGGAAGGGCCACCATGACACGCCCCAGGTGAAGGCGTTCAGTGTCAATGCCAACGCGGGCCACAGGGTGGCGTGCGGCACGCCTGCCGACGGCGCTGAAGGGCTGGCCACGGCGGCCTAGGTGTGGTCGCTGCGCGCGATGGTCAGCAACCGTTCCACCTCTTCGCGGTGCACCACCGCATTGCGGTTGTGCCAGCGGCGGATGAGTTCCATCGTGCCCGCCACCACCAGGCCAAAGATGGTGATGGCGCCAAAGGCCGACAGGCCGAACTTCGTCATGCCGGCATAGAAAGCGCCCAGGCCCAGGATGCAGGCCTGTTCGTTGAAATTTTGAACAGCAATCGACCGCCCCGCACCCATGAGGTTGTGGCCGCGGTGCTGCAAGAGCGCATTCATCGGCACGATCAGGAAGCCGCAGATGCCGCCCAGCAGCACCAGGAACGGTGCGGCGACCCAGACGTTGGTGATGAGGTTCAGGCCCATCATCAGGAAGCCGACGACGATGGCCATCGGGATGACGCTGGTGGCCCGGTCCAGCCGCATCGTCATCGACGCCGAGACGGCGCCAAACACCGAACCAATGATGACCACACCGGCCAGGCTGGACGCTTGCGTCGTGCCATAGCCCAGCGCGGCGGCGGCCCAGGCAAACACGATCAGGCGCAGGTTGCCGAAGATGCCCCACAAGAGCGTGGTGGTGGCCAGCGAGATCTGCCCGAGCTTGTCGGCCCACAGCCGCGCATTGCAGTGGGAGAAGTCGCGCACCAGCAGGCTGATGCGGCGTTCCATCGGCTGCAGCGGTGCGGTGGTACGCGGGATGAAGAGGTTGAAGATGGACGCAATGACGTAGAGGAAGACGATCGCCGAGATGGCAGCTTCGGGCGCGGTGTCGATCGACGTGTCGAACATCGGCAGGTCGACGCCCAAGAGCATGCTCGACACCCGCTGCCCGACGAGCTGGCCGCCAAGCAGGATGCCCAGCACGATCGACCCCACCGTCAGCCCTTCGATCCAGCCGTTGCCCTTGACCAGCAGCGACGCCGGGAGCAGCTCGGTCAGGATGCCGTACTTGGCCGGTGAATACGCGGCCGCACCCAGGCCCACCACCGCATAGGCCAGCAAGGGGTGGCCGCCAAACAGCATCATCAGGCAGCCAACGACCTTGATGGTGTTGGAGATGAACATCACGCGGCCCTTGGGCACGGCGTCTGCGAAGGCGCCAACGAAGGGCGCCAGCACGACGTAAAACAACGCGAACATCGGCGCCAGTGCAGGGGTTTGCCAGGCCGGCGCGTTGCTCAGGCGCAGCAGCTCCACCGCCGCCACCAACAACGCGTTGTCGGCCAGCGAGCTGAAGAACTGCGCCGACATGATGGTTGAGAAGCCTTTTTTCATCGTGTCGCGCGCTGCGCTGCGGGGGTCCTGTCGGTCCTGTTGGCCGCCGCGGGTGTCTCCGTGCCCGGGGCGGGCGGGTTATAGCATGGGCCCCTGGTGGGAAGACCCACCGCAAATGCAGGAGTGCACACGATGCCGCGCCCGATAGAGGCCTTGATCCACACCGCCGCGCTGGCGCACAACCTGGCGCGTGCCCGCACCGCCTGCAACGGTGCGCGCGTGTGGGCGGTGGTAAAGGCCAACGCCTACGGCCACGGCGTTGAACGTGCTTTTGAAGGCTTGCGCGGCGCCGACGGTTTTGCGCTGCTGGACCTGACTGAGGCGGCCACCTTGCGCGGTCTGGGTTGGCGCGGCCCGATCCTGCTGCTGGAAGGTTGCTTCGAGCCGCGTGACCTCGAACTGTGCTCGCGCCTCAACCTGTGGCACGTGGTGCACTGCACGGCGCAGATCGACTGGCTGGCGGCGCACAAAACACAAACACCGCACCGCGTCTTCTTGAAGATGAACAGCGGGATGAACCGCCTTGGCTTCAAGGCCGAGTCATTTCGCAGCGCCTATGCGCGCCTGGAAGCGCTGCCGCAGGTGGACGAGATTTCCTTGATGACGCACTTCTCGGACGCCGATGCGGATCTTGAAAGTGCCAAGGGCATTGCGCAGCAAGTGGCGCTGTTCGAGTCCACGACGCGCGACCTGGCCGGCGAGCGCAGCTTGAGCAACAGTGCCGCCATCCTGCGCCATAGCCTGAAGGACGACTGGGTTCGCGCCGGCATCCTCAGCTATGGCAGCGCCCCTGACTACCCGGCACACGACGCCGCGCACTGGGGCCTGCAGCCGGCCATGACGCTGCGCTCGCGCCTCATCGCCACCCAGGCACTGCAGGCTGGCGACACGGTGGGTTACGGCAGCAGCTTCACGGCTGCCGCGCCCATGCGCATTGGCATCGTCGCCTGCGGCTATGCCGACGGCTACCCGCGCCACGCTGGCAGCGGCACGCCGGTGCTGGTGG
>JAYSYB010000415.1:0-4381 GCA_043716775.1 Rubrivivax sp. | reverse complement strand
CCATGCTGACTTGGCACATCCGGCTCGTCACGGTGGCAGGCGAACGGGTCACCCCGCTGCGTGCGCTGTGCCGCTATCTGCTGTCCTGGCTGTGGTTCATGCCGACCCTGGCGGTTTTGCACTTCTCGGGCCTGCAGGGCGCGTGGCCCGCCTTCGGCGCGCTGACGGCCGGCGTGCTGGTGTATGCAGGGCTGAGCCGGCTGCGCCCTGATCGACAATACTGGCACGATGCCCTTTGCCAGACTCGACTGATCAGCTGGCGTCCCCTCGCACGACAACAGCCCAAGAGCGCATGAGCCCAACCACCGTCCCCAGCATCTGCGTCTACTGCGGCTCACGCCATGGCGCACGCGCGGCCTACACCGCCGCCGCCCGCGCCCTGGGCACGGCCATTGGCGCACGCGGCTGGCAGTTGGTCTATGGCGGCGGCAAAGTCGGCCTGATGGGCGAAGTCGCCGACGCCACGCTGGCCGCCGGCGGACGCGTGGTGGGCGTGATTCCAGAAAGCCTGCAGCGCCTGGAAGTCGGGCACACAGGCCTGACTGAACTGCACGTGGTGCCCACCATGCACATGCGCAAGCAGATGATGGCCGAGCGTGCCGACGCTTTCATCGCCCTGCCCGGCGGCATCGGGACGCTTGAAGAGCTTTACGAAGTGTGGACCTGGCGCCAGCTGGCCTATCACGACAAGCCGATTGGCCTGCTCAACACTGAGGGCTACTACGACGACCTGCTGCGCTTCATGGGCACAACCGTCGCTGAAGGTTTCCTGTCGGCTTCACAGCACGACAGCCTGGTGGTTGGGCAGAACCCGGACGCGTTGCTGACGCAGGTGGCGGGTGCGGCGAACTTCGCCAGCCTCGACGAGGACTACTCCAAGGTCTAAGCCGCAGCTTCGAAGTGCAGCCTTCAGACCGCTGCTTCATCAGTCTCCCCCGTGCGGATGCGAACCACCTGCTCGACTGAAGTGACGAAGATCTTGCCGTCGCCAATCTTGCCGGTCTTGGCAGCTTTGACGATGGCTTCGATGCAGCGGTCCACGTCAACATCCTTGACCACGACTTCGACCTTCACCTTGGGCAGGAAGTCCACCACGTACTCAGCGCCGCGATACAGCTCGGTGTGGCCTTTCTGGCGGCCGAAGCCCTTGACCTCCGTCACCGTCAGGCCAGATACGCCCACATCCCCGAGCGCTTCGCGCACTTCTTCGAGCTTGAAGGGCTTGATGATGGCGGTGATTTGCTTCATGGCGAGCTCCAGCGACACGTTGACGACTGCGCTGATTTAAGCACGGAACTTGGACGTGATGGGGTAGCGCCAGTCACGTCCAAAGGCCCTGTGCGTGATGCGAATGCCTACCGGCGCCTGACGCCTTTTGTATTCGTTGAGCTTGATCAGCCTCGTCACCCGCTCCACGTCGGCGCGCACAAAGCCGGCGGCCACGATCTCGTCAATGCCGCAGTCGTCTTCCATGTAGCGCGACAGGATCGCGTCCAGCACCTCGTAAGGCGGCAGGCTGTCCTGGTCAGTCTGGTCAGGGCGCAATTCGGCTGAGGGCGGCCGCGTGATGATGCGTTCGGGGATCACCGGCCCCACGCTGCCGTCGGCACGCCGCACAGGCTGGAGGTTCTTCCATTCCGCCAATCGATAGACCAGTGTTTTGGCCACGTCCTTGATGACGGCAAAACCGCCAGCCATGTCGCCATACAGCGTGCAGTAGCCAGTAGCCATTTCGCTCTTGTTGCCGGTGGTCAGCACGATCAAACCCGATTTGTTGGACAGCGCCATCAGCAGCGTGCCGCGGATGCGCGCCTGCAGATTTTCTTCGGTGGTGTCTTCGGCCAGCCCTGCAAACTGCTGCGCCAGGCTCGTGCGGAAGGCATCGAACATCGGCGCGATGGCGATCTCGTCGTAGCGCACGCCCAGCCTGGCCGCCATGTCGCGGGCGTCGATCCAGGAGATGTCGGCCGTGTAGGGTGACGGCATCATCACCGTGCGCACGCGGTCTGCGCCCAGCGCGTCAACGGCCACAGCCAACACCAAGGCCGAGTCGATGCCACCCGACAGGCCGATGATCGCGCCGGGGAAACCGTTCTTGCCCAGGTAGTCGCGCACACCGGTGACGAGTGCGGCCCAGACCTGCGCTTCAGCGCACGGCACAGCGGCGACCGTGCCTGCAACTGCGCCGTCGGACCCCAATTCCAGCATCAGCAGGTCGGCCTCGAAAGACAGCGCCCTTGCGCCGACGCGGCCCTGTGCGTCCAGCGCAAACGACGCGCCATCAAACACCACCTCGTCCTGTCCGCCCACCAAGTGCGCGTACAGCAACGGCCGCCCGACTGCCCGCGCCCGCTCGGCCATGCGGGCTTCACGCTCGCCTGCCTTGTCCAGATGGAACGGTGACGCGTTGATCACGCACAGCACCTGCGCACCCGCGGCGCACGCCGCCTGCGCCGGCTCGTCGAACCAGGCGTCTTCACAGATCAACACGCCGACGCGCAAGCCGCCGGCTTCAAACACCAGCGGCCCCTGCCCGGCGTCGCGGCCCGACGCAAAGTAGCGCCGCTCATCGAAGACCTGGTAGTTGGGCAGTTCGCGTTTGCAATAGGTGCCGACGATGCGGCCGCCGCTAAGCACCGACGCGGCATTGAAGCGCTGTTGCACAGCCATCGATTTCGACCGCACGTCACCGCGCTCACCGAACTGGTGCGGGTGCCCCACGACAAGGTGCAACCCGGTGCAATCTGCCAACTCGGCGGCCAGCGCAGCCAGCGCCTCAGCGCATGCAACCATGAAAGCCGGTCGCAGCAGGAGGTCTTCTGGCGGATAGCCGGTGAGGGACAACTCCGGCGACACCACCAGCAAGGCGCCCTGCTGATAGGCTTGCCGCGCGGCTTGCACCAGCAGGCGCGCGTTGCCGGCCAGGTCGCCTACGGTGGCATTGATCTGGGCCAGCGCCACTTTCATGATGTCGGACCTTGAATGACGCAACGCGAAGATTTCACCAACTCAGTTTATGTCACGCGGGTCCACGACGACCCCGCCACGCTGGACCGCGAGGCCTGGAACCAGCTACTCGATGCACAACCGCAAGCGACGCCGTTTCTGCGTCACGAATACCTGAGCGCCCTGCACGAATCAGGCAGTGCGGTGCCCGCCACGGGCTGGGCGCCGCAGTTCATCACGCTGCATTGCAACGGCGCATTGCTCGCCGCCTGCGCCACCTACCTCAAGAGTCACAGCTACGGCGAATACGTCTTCGACTGGGCCTGGGCCGACGCCTACCGCCGCCACGGGCTGCGCTACTACCCGAAGCTGCTGTCGGCCATTCCCTTCACGCCAGTCCCAGGCACGCGTCTGATGGCCCGCGACGGCCCGGCGCGCAGGGCGCTGGCCTGCACGTTGCGGGATGTGGCGCTAGCTGGCAGCAAACTGTCTTCAGCCCACGTGCTGTTCATCGACGAAGCCGACCGCGATGCGCTGCAAGGCAGTGGCTGGATGATCCGCGAAGGCGTGCAGTTTCACTGGACCCAAGACGCGTTGCAGCCCGTCTTCGACTTCACCGACCTGCTGTCGCGGATGCAACGCGACAAGCGCAAGAAGATCAGCCAAGAGCGTCGGCGCGTCACGGATCAAGGCATCGAATTCACGGCCCACGAAGGCAGTGAAATCACGGCAGAGCTATGGGACTTTTTCTACCGCTGCTACACGCTCACCTACGAAGCACACCGCAGCACGCCCTACCTCACGCGCGACTTCTTCAGCCGCATGGCGCAAGAGATGGCACCGCACTGGCTGATGTTCTTGGCCCGCCGCGAAGGGGCGCCGGTAGCCGTGTCCTTGATCGCGATCGACCGCGCACGCGGCGCGGCCTGGGGCCGCTACTGGGGCTGCATCGAGCCCCTGCCCTGCGTGCACTTTGAAGCCTGCTACTACCAGCCGATGGCCTGGTGCCTGCAAGAGGGCTTCGTGCGCTTTGAAGGCGGGGCGCAGGGTGAACACAAGATGGCGCGCGGCCTGCTGCCGGTGAAGACCTTCTCGGCACATTGGCTGCGCGATGAACGATTCGCCAGCGCCGTTGCCGACTTCCTGGCCGCAGAAGGCCCGGGCGTCGACCAGTACGTGGACGAACTGCGGGAGCGCAGCCCTTTCAAGGCAACCTGATCCAGCGAGATCAGGCCTTCTGCGAAGGCACGAAGTTGGCCATGCCGGCCACGATCTCGGCCACCGCCGCATCCACGCCTTCCCAGCCCAGAACCTTGACCCACTTGCCCTCTTCCAAGTCCTTGTAGTGTTCGAAGAAGTGGCGGATGGTGTTCAGCCGCAGCGGATTCAGGTCTTCGGGTTTCTTCCACTGCGTGTAGATCGACAGGATCTTGTC
>JAYSYB010000414.1:0-4394 GCA_043716775.1 Rubrivivax sp. | reverse complement strand
GTGTTGGCGTCGTACACGCCGAAGGGGAAGGCGATGCGGTCGTCACTGCGCAGGCGCTGCTGCATGGCCTGGGCGGTCACGCGCCAGTCGGCATTCAGGCGCTGCTGCCAGCGCAGTGATGCGGCGTCACCATTGAGCACGACGTTCTGGCGCCAGGGTTGGTCGTTCAAGTTCAGGCGCGGGTCGATGCTGCGGGCTGGCGGCACCGTGTTGCCCAGCATGCTGAAGCCGGCCACGCTGGGTTGGCTCTGGCGGCTGGATTCCACCTCGGCTTGCAGCAGCGTGTCGGGTGTCGGTTGCCAGTCGATGGAGACTGCCAACAGTGAACGGTCGCCGCGTGTATTTCTGACGTTAGGGTTGAGACGCTCATAAGCGGCATTCACGCGCACACCGACGGTGCTGTCAACGCCGAAGCGCTGGCTGATGTCGACGGCGCCAAGGGTCGATCCCTTCTCACGCGCTTCAAGCCGCACCGTGCGCTGGTTGCCGCCTGGGCGCTTGACAACCAGGTTCAGCAGCCCGCCCGGTGCACTGGTGCCGGCCTGGATGCCACTGGTGCCCTTGAGCAGTTCAAGCCGGTCCTTGTTGTCCAGCGCAATCGCGGTTTCGGCGCTGATGGGCAGCCCGTCGCGGCGGTAATTGAAGCGGTTGTCCAGTGTGAAACCGCGCACGCTCAGGTTGGACCAGTACCCGTCGGCGTTGTAGGCGTCGCTGACACTGGCATCCAGCCGCGTGAGGCCGCTGATCTGGGCGATGCCCTGGTCGGCCAGCAGGCCCTGGCCATACACGCTGGCTTGCAGCGGTGCGCGCGCCAGCGGCGTGTCGCCGAAGCCTGCCACGCTGACCGTGGCGCTGCTGCGGCCGGTGATGACGACGCTGTCCGCCGTGGTTGTTGGCTGTGCGGCCAAGGGTTGGCAACAAGCCATGGCGGATGCCAGGGCGATGCCTGCGGGAACAAACGGTGGAAATGCCATCCTGAGCTTTCAGTTGATGGCAGGTCGGCATGTCGGGCCCAGGCCCATGGTGGGCCCCAGCTGGAGACGGCTTCCCTGCGCGAGGATTACCTCAATCAGGTTCAAAGGGACTTTCTCAGTCGGCACTGCCTTGCGGCTGCGCCAACACCCCTAGCGAAATGACCCGTGAAAAGTCGCGAGTCGGGCTGGATTATCAACGAGCCCGCTCACCGATTGCCGCCCCCCAAAACAAA
The DNA here is from genome assembly GCA_043716775.1 of Rubrivivax sp. Taxonomy (GTDB): domain Bacteria; phylum Pseudomonadota; class Gammaproteobacteria; order Burkholderiales; family Burkholderiaceae_C; genus Rubrivivax. The sequence goes on along the minus strand of JAYSYB010000414.1, from coordinate 3,187 downwards.
ACAGCCCGCACGCAGCGGGCTGTTGGATGCCTGAAGCGGATCCTTTAGTCGAACACGGGTGACTCCACGCCCAGCACCTTGTGCAGCTTGGGGCTGGTGGTGGTGTATTGCAGCAAGATGCGTTTGTCCGGAAAGACGATGGGCGCGGCACCGAATGCCGCAAGCGTGGCTTCATGAAAGCCCGACAGGATCAGCTTTTTCTTGCCTGGATAGAGGTTGATGTCTCCAACGGCAAAGATGCCGGGCACGCTCGTCTGAAATTTTTCGGTGTCCACGACGATCTGCTTGCGCTCAATACCCAAGCCCCATTCCGCAATCGGCCCGAGCTTCGGGCTCAGGCCAAAAAACACCAGCAGCATGTCCAGCGGCAACACGCGCGTCGCGCCATCAGAACCCGTCAGCTTCAAGCTTTCAAGTGAGCCGGCTGGCGCATCAAATCCCGTCACCTGGCCGACCACAAACTGCATCTTGTGGGCGTCGCACAGCGCCTTCATCCCGGCCACAACGGCTGGTGCCGCACGGAAGGCGTCACGCCGGTGCACCAGGGTCACGCTCTGGGCCTTGTGCGGCCCATCCTGCGCAAATTTCAAGGCCCAGCCGAGGGCCGAATCCCCGTCGCCGGCGATGACCAGGTTCTTGCCCGCAAACTGCGCCGGGTTGCGCACGCTGTAGAAAAGCTGCGTGCCGTTGAAGGCGTCCAGCCCTTCAACCTTCAGCGTACGCGGCTGGAAAGCGCCGACGCCGCCAGCGATGAAGATCGTCTTGGCGATGAACTGCGTGCCCTCGGACGTTTCGACGAAGAAGCGGCCGTCGTCCTGCCGGCGCACGGCCATCACTACCTGGTTGAGGTGGAAGGTGGCGCCAAAGGGTTCGATCTGCTTCAGCAGGCTGTCAGTGAGCTCCTTGCCCGTGCAAACGGGCACGGCAGGGATGTCGTAGATGGGCTTGTCGGGGTAGAGCTCGATGCACTGCCCGCCGGGGTAGGCCAGTGAATCGATGATGTGGGCCTTGATGTCCAAGAGGCCCAGCTCAAACACCTGAAACAGGCCCACGGGGCCCGCGCCGACGATGACCGCGTCGGTCTCGATCACGCCTTCCTGCAGACGGGGCGTGTCGGCCACGCCAGGGTCTGCTTGCGGGTTCATGTCTTCAACGCTGTGGGTACGCAGTTTCAGCGCACCAGCTGGTCGATCTTGCCGAGCTTGTCTTTCCATTCATCGGCGTCGGGCGGCGGGGCCTTGCGCTTGGTGATGCTGGGGTAGTTGCGCGCCAGGTCAGCGTTGATCTTGATGAACTGCAGCTGATCGGTGGGCACGTCTTCTTCGGGCAGGATGGCATTGACCGGACATTCGGGAATGCACACCGCGCAGTCGATGCATTCGTCGGGGTCGATGAAGAGCATGTTCGGCCCTTCGCGAAAACAGTCGACGGGGCAGACGTCGACGCAATCGGTGTACTTGCAGCGAATGCAGGATTCAAGGACTACGTGGGTCATGGACAGGCTCAGTTGAGAGTAGGGGCCGCGGGGCTTGCCGCAGCCCGCACCAACCTTTTATTTTAAGTCGCCGCTGCGGCGGCGCTGTCGGGTACCGCCTCAGAAGCCTGGGTCTTTGGCGTGTTCGTCACAGGCACTCGGGCTGCACCCGCGCCCACTGTCACCACCGTGGGCCGGCCGGCGTGCAGCACCGCGGCTGCGGCCAGGTCGGCCAGCGCGTGTTCGCTGGACAGGCTGTCGGGCCAGCCGGCGCGCGACACCACGCAAACTGGCGTGCGGTCCGGCCAGCCGGCGGCGCGCAGCGCGCGGCCCAGCTTGCCCAGTTGGCGGCCGGCCATGTAGAAAACTTCGGTGTCGGCGTGGCGGCCGGCGGTGAGCGCGCCGTGCTGCGTCATGGCGGTCGTCAAGCTGACGCTGCGGCCCTGGCCGCGGCGTGTCAGCGGCCGCTGTGTGTCGGCGGCTGCGGCCAGCGCGGCGGTAACGCCCGGCACCACTTCGCAGCCGATGCCAGCGGCAGCCAATGCTTGCAACTCTTCTTCCAGGCGGCCGAAGATGCTGGGATCCCCGCCTTTGAGTCGCACCACCAGGCGGTGCTGGCGCGCCAGGCGCACAAGCAGTGCGTCGATGGTGGCCTGGCCGGTCGAATCGCAAAAGCCGCGCTTGCCGACGTTGACCCAGCGCGCGTTGGGTGCCAGGTCGCGCAGCGCGGGGTCGGTGAGGGCGTCGAAGAGCACGACCTCGGCCTGGCGCAGGTGCTGTGCGCCGCGCAACGTGATGAGGTCGGCGGCGCCGGGGCCGGCACCAATGAAGACCACGCGACCCGGTGCGGTCATGGCTGCACGTCCGTCTGCATTTGTGTTTGAACTGCGGTCTGCGTCACCAGCAGCGCGCCGCTGGTGCGGTGGCTGGCGGGGTCGACGACGATGAGCGCACCGCCCACGCGGTTGCTGGCAAAGGTGGACAGCGGCAGCGGCTGTTGCAGTTCGAAAACCACTTCGCCGATGTCGTTGACGTCCAGCTTGTCGGCCGCGTGCGGCACCAGCGTGTGGATGTCGATGCGCTGCCGCACTTCACTTAAGCGCGCCTGCACCCAGCGGTTGCCATGGCGCAGCCAGTACTTGCGGCCCGGTCTGGCGCTCTCGGTGTCGAGCCAGGCCAGTGTCGCGACGAAGCGTTGCGTGCTTTGCAGCGTGCCGGGTGCGGCCAGCCAGTCGCCACGCGACACGTCGAGCTGGCGGTCGAGCACGACGCCGGTGGACTGCCCGGCCTCGCCGCGCTGCACGCCCGACCCGGCGCGGCGCAAGGCCGCCACACGGGCTCGCTCGCCACTGGGAAAGAGCTGCAATTCATCGCCCACCTGCACGTTGCCTTGGGCGATGCGGCCCCACAGCACACGCGGTTGTTCGCCAGTGCCTTGGCCTTCGCTAGACACATGGCGCGCCACATACTGCACCGGCAAGCTGAAGGCTTCGGCTGTGGCTTCCTGCACCACCGGCAAGGTCTCCAGCAGTTGCAGCAGCGACGGGCCCTGATACCAGTCCACGCGCAGCGGCGTGGTCACGTTGTCGCCGCGAAGCGCGGACACAGGCACGATGCCCGCGTGTGCAAAGCCGGCTTCGGCCGCAAAGGCTTCCAGCGCCTGGGCGACCGCCTTGAAAGCCTGTGCAGGGTCTTGCACCGCATCAAGCTTGT
>JAYSYB010000413.1:0-4398 GCA_043716775.1 Rubrivivax sp. | reverse complement strand
TTTCCGCAGCATTCATGCGGCAACAACAATGATTCCGGAGACACCCATGCGATTTCCCGTCACCACTCTGACCGCCGCCCTTGCCGTCTTGGCATTTGCGCTGCCCGCTTCGGCGCAGAACATTGAAAAGCTCAAGCAGATGAAGGTCGCCACCACCGACCTCAACATCCCCGTGGTGCCGCAGACCGGCCGCAACGCTGACGCCATCAAGGCCAACCTCAAGCGCGTCAAGCTGCCGCCGGGTTTTTCCATCGACCTGTATGCCGTGGTGCCCGACGCACGCCACATGGCCGTCGCGCCCAACACCAACATGCTGTTTGTCGGCACCCGCAAGACCACCGTGTGGGCCGTCACCGACCGCAACAGCGACGGCGTGGCCGACGAGGTGAAGTCCTTCGCCCCGAGCCTGAAGTTCACCAACCCGAACGGCGTGTGCTGGACGAAGGACGGCTTCCTGATCGTGGCCGAGCACAACCGTGTGCTCAACTTTCCGGCCGCCGAGTTCTTCTATGAAGGACCGGACGTGGCAGTGATCGAAGTCGTCAAACAGGGCGGTCTGATCCCGGTGGAAGAGGAAAGCTACAACCATGGCGCCCGCGTCTGCAAGGTCGGGCCGGACGGCATGCTTTATGTCAGCCTGGGTCAGCCGCACAACGTGCAACCGCGCGACAAGCTCAAGCTCTACACCGACACCGGCATTGGCGGCATGGTGCGCATGAACGCTTTCGACGGCAGCACGCGCGAGGTGTACGCCACCGGCATCCGCACTTCGGTGGGCCATGACTTCAACCCGAAGGACGGCACGCTCTGGTTCACCGACAACCAGACCGACGGCATGGGCGACGACATCCCCGCCGGCGAGATCAACCGCATCACCAAGGCCGGCCAGTTCTTCGGCTACCCGTGGAAGCAGGGCAAGACCCGCATCACCGACCACGGCTACGACAAGGACCCGCTGCCGGCCAACATCACCGACCCGCAGGTGTACACCGTGGCCCACGCAGCCGACCTGGGCATGGTCTTCTACACGGGCAAGTCGTTTCCGTCCAAATACCAGGGCGGTTTCTTCTCGGCCCAGCACGGTTCATGGAACCGCACCAAGCCGGTGGGCGCTCAGGTGATGTTCACGTCACTGAAGGCGGACGGCACGGCCGACAAGACCGAAGTCTTCGCCGACGGCTGGCTGGATGAGAACGGCATCTACCGCGGCCGCCCTGTGGACGTGGCGGTGATGAAGGACGGCAGCCTGCTGGTCAGTGACGACTTTGCTGGCGCGATCTACCGCATCAGCTACACGGCACCCTGAGCCCGGGTGACACCTGCACAGCGGCGCAGCCCTGCGGAGGATGCGCCGCTGTGCGCACGGTGGCCCTGAACCCGTTTGCATTCTTTCTGAAGCCATGATCAGCTCTTTCAGACACCGCACCGCCAGCTTGATGTTGACGCTGGCACTGACACTGGCGGCAGCCCCTGCGGCCCACGCCGCCGACGTGGCGCTGGGCCGCGACAAAGCGCGCACCTGCGCCGTGTGTCATGGCCCGGTCGGCTTGTCCGTCACACCCGACGCGCCCCACCTCGCGGGCCAGCCGGCCCTCTACGTTGCCACCCAACTGCGCCAGTACCGCAGTGGCGCACGCAAACACGAAGTCATGGCCGTGATGGCCAAAACACTGAGCGATGACGACATCACCCACCTGGCCGCCTGGTTTGCATCAATCCGCGTTGAAGCTGTGGCGCCTTGAAGTGCTGCGGCTGCTGTTACTGACGGCGGGTGTGGCCGGCTCAGCCGCCGCGCAGCAGCCAGAAACCGTCTTCATCTCCGCCAGCGGCACCGAGCAGCGTGTCTTCGACACGCCTTATGCGGTTGGCGTGGTGACCGCCGAAGAACTGCGCGCCGCAGGTCCAATGGTCAACCTGTCGGAAGCCCTGGCGCGTGTGCCCGGCATCAACGCCAACAACCGCAGCAACTACGCGCAAGACCTGCAGATCAGCGCGCGCGGCTTCGGCGCGCGCGCCAGCTTTGGCGTGCGTGGCATGCGGCTGTACAGCGACGGCATCCCCGCCAGCGGGCCTGACGGCCAGGGCCAGGTGTCGCACTTCGACCTGGCCGGTGCGTCGCGCGTGGAGGTGTTGCGCGGCCCCTTCACGGCGCTGTACGGCAGCAGCTCAGGCGGCGTCATTGCGCTGGTCAGCAGCGCGCCCACTGAACGCAAGATCACTTTCGGCTACGACGCCGGCAGCGCAGGGCTGCGGCAGGCGCGCGTGGCCATCGAAGGGCCGATTGGCGCTGCAGACAGCGGCTTGTCGGTCCGCGCGCAAGCATCGCGGCTGCAGATTGAAGGCCCGCGCCCGCAGAGCAGTGCCCAGCGCACCAGCGGCAATCTGCGCCTGGCCTGGGAGCAAGGTGCCGACCGCGTGGTGCTGGTGCTGAACGCGCTGGACCAGCCCGCGCTGGACCCGCTGGGCCTGACACGTGCGCAGTTCAGCGCCGACCCGCGCCAGACCGCCAGCGTGGCGCTGCCGCAGGACGCCCCCGGCCAGGCCGACCGTTTCAACACCCGCAAGAACACCTGGCAGGACCAGGCCGGCCTGAGCTGGCGCCACCGCTTCGAAGGCGGCGGCGCGCTTGCTGAAAGTCAGGTCTCGGCCTACAGCGGCGCGCGGTCCGTCACGCAGTGGCAGGCCATTCCTGTTGCCGCGCAGTTCAACGCGAGCAACCCGACGCTGACCGAACGCCAGCCCGGCGGTGTGATCGACTTCGACCGCCACTACCAAGGCCTGGACGCGCGGCTGGTGTGGCGCTGGCAACTGGCTGCAGAGCGCAGGCTGCAGGTCGTCGCAGGCGCAGCCGCCGAGGCGCTGCGCGAAGACCGTCGCGGCTTTGAAAACTTCAGCGGTGCCACTGCGGTGCGGGTGCTGGGTGTGACCGGCAAACTGCGCCGCGACGAAGACAACCGCGTTGGCGGCCGCGACCTCTACGCGCAGGCCGAGGTGGACCTGGCGCCGCAGTGGGCCGCCACGCTGGGCGTGCGCAGCGGCCGAGTGGAATATCGGTCCACCGACCGCTACATCGTCGGCGGCAACGGAGATGACTCCGGCGCGCTGGCCTACCGCTACACCAACCCCGTGGCGGCCTTGCAGTGGCGCGTCAGCAGCGAATTCAACACTTACTTGAGCCTCGGTCGCGGCTTTGAGGTGCCCACGCTCGGTGAACTGGCCTACCGCCCCGACGGCGGCAGTGGCTTCAACACGGGCCTCTTGGCGCAGACCAGCCGCCAGGTGGAAATGGGCGCGAAGTGGCGGCCGCGCGGTATGACGGTGGACGCGGCAATCTTCGACGCGCAGACCCGCGACGAGATCGGCATTGCCAGCAACCGCGGCGGCCGTTCCACCTTCCGCAATGTCGGCCGCACCGCGCGCCGCGGGGCTGAGCTGGCCCTGTCCGCCAAGCTCGGCGCTACGCTGCAGGCGCAGTGGAGTGCCACCGTGCTGAATGCCACGTACAAGGACGGCTATGCCGTCTGCGCGGCCTTGCCCTGTGTGACGCCGACATTGCCCGTGCCTGCGGGCAACCGCATTGCGGGGACATTGGCCAAAAGCGGCTACGCCGAACTGGCTTGGATGCCGTCGAAAAGCTTTGAGATGGCTTTCGAAGCGAGGGGACAAGGCCGACTGCCTGTGAACGATGTCAACAGCGACTTCGCCGCCGGGTTTGGGCTGCTGGCCGTGCGCGTGCGCTGGACCGTGTTGTTGCCGGTGGGGCAACTGGAAGTGCTGGCGCGGGGTGAAAACCTGGCCAACCGGACGGTGGCCGGCAGCGTCATCGTCAATGAAGGCAACGGGCGCTTCTTCGAGCCCGCGCCGGGGCGGGGTGGGCTGCTGTCGCTGAGGTACTCGGCGCCCTTCTGAATGTCGCGTTGAAGCGGGGTCTTGCGGCCCGCACCGGTTCAAGGCCTGCGTTTCTGGCTGCCACAGAGTGAGCCGCTGTCGGGCCTGTTTTCGTGGCGCACGACTTGCCCCGCCAGAATCATCAAGCGGCAGCCTTATCCCGCGCCCCCAGAATCCGCCCCAACGCAGCGTCCAAACGGGCCACCGCCCGGTCCGCGTCGTGCAGCTTGTCCAGCCCGAAGAGCCCAATCCGGAAAGTCTTGAAATCCGCCGGCTCATCACACTGCAGCGGCACGCCAGCCGCAGTTTGCAAGCCTTCGCCCAGGAACGATTTTCCGGTGTGCAGCCCCGTGTCGTCGGTGTAGCTCACCACCACACCCGGCGCCTGAAAGCCTTCTGCAGCCACGCTTTTAAAACCGTGGCTGGAAAGCAATGCACGCACCTTGCGGCCCAGATCCCACTGCTCGGCACGCACTTTCTCGAAGCCGTAGGCGCGGGTCTGCAGCATCA
>JAYSYB010000412.1:0-4398 GCA_043716775.1 Rubrivivax sp. | reverse complement strand
GTGCGTGACGCGCTGTTTTCGGGCAAGTTCAACAGCCTCTTCAGCGTGCTTTTCGGCCTGGGTTTCACGATCCAGTTTGCGCGCATGCAGCAGCAGGACCCGCTGCATGCAGACCGCCTGTACCTGCGCCGGCTTCTGGTGCTGCTGGGCTTGGGCGTGCTGCACGCCTGCGTGTTCTGGTTTGGCGACGTGCTGCACGTGTATGCGTTGCTGGGCATCGTGCTGCTGTTCGGGCTGCGGCGGGTCAGTGACCGGGGCCTGGTGATGATCATGGGCGGCTGCATCCTGTATCCGCTGGTGGCCAGCCTCTTGCGCGTGGCCTTCGTCACCAAGGAATTCACCGCCAGTCGGGTAGCCATCGCCAAGGGTTTTGCCACCACCGGCGACGCCGCTTTCGGTGGCGGCAACTTTCTGGACACGGCGGCCCAGAACCTGCGCATCATGGCTTTTGAGTACGGCGACCTGTACTCGCTGTGGGGCACCTTTGGCTGGTACGTGTCGATGACGCTGACCATGCTGCTGGGTGTGCTGGCTGGCCGCCGCCAGTGGGCCCGCCGCATCCCTGAATTGATGCCGCAGATTCGCCGCCTGACATGGGTAATGCTGGTGGTGGGGCTGTCGCTGTCGGCCACGGCCATCATGATCTGGGAGGCCAACCGCGCGCCGGGCCCGTCGCTGATCAAGACCTTTGCCGGGCTTTGCTACAACGTCTCAAGGCCGATGGTGATGGTCTTCTACGTGCTGCTGATCGTGCAGCTCTTCCACCGCCCGTCGTGGAAGCCGCTGTTCAAGCCCTTCGAGCTGGCCGGCCGCATGCCGCTGACCAACTACCTGATGCAGACCGCCATCTGCACCACGCTTTTCTACCACTGGGGCTTCGGCCTGTGGGCCACTGTGGGGCCGGCCGCGGGACTGGCGCTGTCGGTGGCTATCTTCTTCGCCGTCCAGGTGCCGTGGAGTTACTGGTGGCTGAAGACCCATGACCGCGGCCCGATGGAAGCGCTGTGGGCGCGCCTGACCTATGGCCGCCGGTCGGACAAGCCGGGCGTGGCGGGGGCGACTGCTGCCTGAAGAGCCACCTGCAGCTGGACAGCGTCCCGCACATCCTCAGGCAGAGCCTGCGGCTTGTGCGTGAGCAGCGAAGTGCAGACGATGACCTGGCGCGCGCGCAGCCGCATTTCGGTGGGGTCGCCATCACCACCGCGGCATTCGTGCAGCAGGGTCAGCGAACTGTGGCCGAGCTTGGCGACCGTAATTTCCCACGCCAACGCGTCCCCATGCCGGCTTACCGCCGTGAAGTCCACTTCCAGCCGCACCGTGGGCAGGCCCAGGCGGCGCGCGCCGATCAGGTTGGCATAGGGAACGTGCAGCGCCTCGTCAAACCACTGTTCGACGACGCCGTTCAGCATCACCAGGTACTGCGGGAAGAAGACGATGCCGGCGGGGTCGCAATCGGAAAAGCGAACCGCGCGCCGCGCGCTGAAAGAGCCCGCGCCAGGGGCGGTAGAGCTCACGCGCTGCCCTCCTTCAACCTGAAGCGCTGCAGCTTGCCGGTCTCGGTGCGCGGCAGGTGGGCGCGAAATTCGATCTCTCGCGGGTACTTGTAGGGTGCGATCTGCTGCTTGACAAAGTCCTGCAGCACCTTGGCCATCGCTGCGTCGCCAACCCGCCCCGGTTTCAGGACCACCACCGCCTTGACAACCATGCCGCGCGCCGCGTCGGCCTGGCCGATGACGCCGCATTCGGCCACCGCCGGGTGCAGCAGCAGCGCGCTTTCGACCTCGGGGCCGGCGATGTTGTAGCCCCCGGAGATGATCATGTCGTCGGTGCGGGCCTGGTAAACAAACTGGCCGTCGCTGTCCACCAAATACGCATCCCCGGTCAGGTTCCAGCCGCCTTGCACATACTGGGCCTGGCGTGGGTCGGCCAGGTACTTGCAGCCCGTGGGGCCCTTGACGGCCAGGCGGCCAACAAGACCTTGCGGGGCTTCGGCGCCCTGTTCGTCCAGCACCGCGGCGGTGTAGCCGGGCACCGGCACCCCGGTGGCGCCGGGCTTGGCGTGGGCTTCGTCGGCCGAGATGAAGATGTGCAGCATCTCGGTGGAGCCGATGCCGTCGATGAGTTCGATGCCGGTGCTCTGCTTCCACAGCAGCCGCGTGGCGGCGGGCAGTGCTTCGCCGGCCGACACGCATTTGCGCAGCGACGACAGGTCGTGCTCAGCCGCCTTGGCCGCCATGGCGCGGTAGGACGTGGGCGCGGTGAAGCACACGGTGGCGCGGTGCTGCGTGATCGCCGGCAACAGCGTGTCGGGTGTGGCCTTCTCGATCAGCACGCTGCTGGCGCCCACCGACAACGGAAACAGCAAGAGGCCCCCGAGGCCGAAGGTAAAGGCCAGCGGCGGGCTGCCGATGAACACGTCAGAGGCTTCAGGCCGCAGGACATGCGGCGGCCAGCAGGCGCAGGCCGCCATCAGGTCGCGGTGAAAGTGCATGGTGCCCTTGGGCACACCGGTGGTGCCGGACGTGAACGCGATCAGGCAGGTGTCAAGCGCGCCGGTGTCGATGTTGCGGAAGGTAGCGGGCTGCGATGCCGCAAGTACTTCAAGTGCCTTCAGCTCGCCGCCGTAGTGCGTGACGTGCTGCAGCGTGGGGCATTCGGCGCGTGCCAGCGCCAGCTCGTCAGCCAGCGTCGCGCAGCACAGCGCGTGGCTGATCTGCGCCTTGTGGATGATGGGCACCAGCTCCCGCGCACGCAGCAGCGGCATGCTGCCCACGGCAATGCCGCCGGCCTTGAACACCGCCATGAAGCAGGCGGCCAGCATTGGCGAATTGGCACCGCGCAGCAGCACGCGCTGGCCCGGCAGAAAGCCCTGTTCTTGCACCAGCACGTTGGCGATGCGGTTGGCTTGCACTTGCAGGTCGGCATAGGTCCAGCGCACACCGGCGCCTTGCAGGCACAGACGGTCGCCACGGCCCTGGGCAACATGGCGGTCCAGCAGCTCGGTGGCGCAGTTCAGGTGGTCGGGGAACTGCAGCGCCGGGCCCTCAAAGATAAATTCCGGCAGCGCGTGTGGCGGTGGCATGCGGTCGCGCGCGAAGGTGTCGACGTGGGCGCTGTGTGGGGATGTGGTGCCAACTGCAGTGTCGGGGGCTTGGGCCATGCGACTCATTCTTGGAGTGCGCCCGGACCTTGTCAACCAAGGCAAACGGCACCGAGGTGCGGCCTATCATTCTGGCCATGCCATCCCGCAACGCCCGCATCTGGGATATCTCGCCCCCCGTCCACGCCGCGTCACCCGTGTTCCCGGGTGATGCGCCCTTTCAGTTGCGATGGGCAGCGCGCATCGGCCCGGGCTGCCCGGTGAATGTCAGCACGCTGACACTCAGCCCGCACACTGGCGCGCACGCCGATGCGCCGCTGCATTACGACGACAGCGGCGTGGGCATCGGTGCCGTATCGCTGGAGCCGTTCCTGGGCCCCTGCCGCGTCATCCACGCCATTGGCTGTGGGCCGCTGGTGCTGTGGGCGCACATCGAACACGCGCTTCAAGACCTGCCGCCGCACTTTCTGCAGCGGGTGCTGGTGCGCACCTATGCACGCATGCCGCAAGATCACTTCGACACCGCCCTGCCCGCCTACGCGCCCGACACCGTGTCGCGGCTGGCCGACCTGGGTGTGCTGCTGATCGGCATCGACAGCGCCAGCATCGACCCCGCCGACAGCAAGCTGCTGGCCAGCCACCAGGTGATTCGCCAGCGCGGCCTGCGCGTGCTGGAAAACCTGCTGCTCGACGACGTGCCCGAAGGCGACTACGAACTCATCGCCCTGCCGCTGAGACTGAGCACCGCCTGCGCCTCACCCGTGCGCGCCGTGCTGAGAGAACTGACATGACCCGAAACGACGCGCTGGCGCTGGACGCCGCGGACCCCCTGGCACCGCTGCGCGACCAGTTTGTGGTGCCTGAAGGCGTGATCTACCTCGACGGCAATTCGCTCGGTGTGCTGCCACGCGCCACCGCGGCGCGCGTGCAGCAGGTGATTGCCGAAGAATGGGGCCAGGGCCTCATCCGCAGCTGGAACGACGCTGGCTGGATGAACCTGCCGCAACGTGTGGGCGACAAGATCGCGCGTCTGGTGGGCGCTGGCGCGGGTGAATTGGTGGTGGCCGACTCCACCAGCGTCAACCTGTTCAAGGTGCTGAGTGCGGCCCTCACGATCACGACTGCCGATGCGCCGCAGCGCAAAGTGATCCTGAGCGAACGCAGCAACTTCCCCACCGACCTCTACATCGCCGAAGCGCTGGCGCGCGAGCGTGGGTTTGAGCTGCAACTGGCCGAAGCACAAGAACTGCCGGCGCTGCTGAGCAATGGCACTGCCGTGCTCATGCTCACGCACGTGA
>JAYSYB010000411.1:0-13265 GCA_043716775.1 Rubrivivax sp. | reverse complement strand
CCATCACCGCGTTGGGTGGAATGCCCAGTGTCAACATCGGAATGAAGCTGGTTTGTGCGCCGGCGTTGTTGGCCGCCTCAGGGCCGGCCACGCCACGGATGTTGCCCTTGCCGAAGGGCACTTCACCGGGCTTCATGCTCATCTTCTTTTCCACCGTGTAGGCAGCGAAAGAGGCCAGCAACGCACCGCCGCCCGGCAGCACGCCGAGGATGGAGCCCAATGCCGTGCCGCGCAGCACGGCGGGGAAGGCTTGCTTGAAGTCGGCCACTGTAGGCCACAGGCCCTTCACGTCCTTGGTGAAAACTTCGCGGTTCTCAGCCGGCTGGCCCAGGTTGGTGATGATTTCGCCAAAGCCGAACACACCCATCGCGATAGCGACGAAGCCGATGCCGTCAGTGAGTTCAGGGATGTCAAAGCTGTAGCGCGGAACACCCGAAATAACGTCGGTGTTAATCTGCCCCAGCAACAGGCCCAGCAGGATCATCGCGATGGCCTTGACCAGCGAACCCGAGGCAAGCACCACGGCGCCAATCAGGCCCAGCACCATCAGGCTGAAGTATTCGGCAGGGCCGAACTTGAAGGCCAGTTCTGTCAGCGGCGGCGCGAAGGCGGCAATGATGATGGTGCCGACGCAGCCCGCAAAGAAGGAGCCTAGGCCGGCTGCAGCAAGCGCCGCACCGGCCCTGCCCTTGCGCGCCATCTGGTAACCATCGATCGCGGTCACCACCGAGCTGCTTTCACCCGGCACGTTGATCAGGATGGCGGTGGTGCTGCCGCCGTATTGCGCGCCGTAGTAAATGCCCGCCAGCATGATGAGTGCGGGCGTGGCGTCCAGCGCGTAGATGCTGGGCAACAGCATGGCAATGGTGGCCACCGGGCCGAGGCCAGGCAGCACGCCGATCAGCGTGCCAAGCAATGCGCCGCCAAAGGCGTAGGCGAGGTTCTGGAAGGTGAACGCGACGCCGAAGCCGAGCATGAGGTTGTTGATCAATTCCATGCGGTACCCCTTAGGCAGCCAGGAAAGAAGGCCACAGGGGGATCGTCAGCTTCAGGCCCCAAATGAAGATGAACCAGCTGAAGATGGTCAGCAGGACGGCGCTGATGAGTGCGTCCTTCCAGTGAAATTCGTCACCGGCCATCGCAGCGACACAAACCAGGATCGGCAGCGCGACGAACATGCCCAGGTGCGGCAGCGTCCAGCCGAAGATGGCGACGGTGGCGGTGATCATGAGCAGCGGCTTCCATGCCCATGGGCCGATCTTGTCGCCGCCTTCGACCTCGAAGGTGAGCGCCTTGAAGAGGACCATGCCGCCCAGAATGGCCATCAGCACGCCCAGGCCGAAAGGGAAGTAGGCCGGGCCGGGGCGGGCCGAGCTGCCGAAGTTGTAGGTGGTGGCGCCCCATGCAAAAGCCACACCCACCAGAATGAACATGAGTCCGGACCAGAAGTCTTTCTCGCTCTTGATCTTCAAGCTGTGTCTCCTCTGAGCACTTGGTTTCAGAGGATTCTAGGGACGGGCGCCCTCGCAGCCGGTGTGGTTTCCACGTAAGGCAAACGGCGCTGAAAAGCCGGCCGCGGACCCGCAGACCCGCAGACCGCGGTGCTCAGCCCAGGCTCGGCGTGCTGCGCAACACTTCTTCCAGCGTCGTCAGGCCTTCGGCCACCTTCATGGCGCCGGCCAGGCGCAGCGGGCGCATGCCCTGCTTGACGGCTTCGCGCCGCAAGGCGTCGGCGTCCAGGCTTGGGTGGACGACAGCGCGCGTGCTGTCGTTCATCAGCAGCAGTTCATACAAGCCCGCGCGGCCGCGGTAGCCGGTGTGGCGGCATTCCAGGCAACCCACAGGCTTGTAGGAACGCACACCACCCGACAGCCGCCAGGGCTTGGCCATGTCGTCCAGCGTCTCACGCGTGGTGCCGTCGTCGCGCACCTTGCAGGCGGGGCACAGTGTGCGGGCCAGGCGTTGCGCCAGCACGCCGATGACGGTGGCAGCGATCAGGTAGCTCGGCACGCCCAGGTCGGCCAAACGCGTGACGGCGCCGACGGCGTCGTTGGTGTGCAGCGTGCTGAAGACCAAGTGGCCGGTGAGCGCGGCCTGGATCGCCATTTCGGCGGTGGCGAGGTCGCGGATTTCGCCCACCATGATGATGTCCGGGTCCTGCCGCATCAGCGCGCGCAGGCCTTCGGCAAATCCGAAGTCCAGCGCCGACTGCACCTGCGTCTGGTTGAAAGCGGGTTCGATCATCTCGATCGGGTCTTCGATCGTGCAGACGTTGACTTCTTCGGTGGCCAGCGACTTGAGCGTGCTGTACAGCGTGGTCGTCTTGCCGCTGCCGGTGGGCCCGGTAACCAGAATGATGCCGTGTGGCCGCGCAATCAGCTCTTGCCAGCCTTTGCTTTCATGCGGGCCAAAGCCCAGGGCCGTCAACCCCTTCACCACGGTCTCGGGGTCGAAGATGCGCATCACCATCTTTTCGCCAAAGGCGGTGGGCAACGTGGACAGGCGCATCTCGACTTCGCCGCCGGCCTTTTCGACACCGTTTTCAGTCACGCTGGGCCGGCGCGTCTTGATGCGGCCGTCGAGCGGGCGACGCTTTTCCACCACGTCCATGCGGCCCAGCAGCTTGATGCGCGCGGTCATGGCGCTCATCACCGTCAACGGCACTTGATAGACCGTGTGCAGCACGCCGTCGATGCGGAAGCGGATGGCACCCATGTCGCGGCGCGGTTCCAGGTGGATGTCGGACGCGCGCTGGTCAAAGGCGTAGCCCCACAGCCAGTCCACCACCTGCACCACGCCCTGGTCGTTGGCGTCGAGCGTCTTGGCTGTCTTGCCCAGTTCAACGAGCTGCTCGAAGCTGGCGCCGCTGCTGTTTTCACCACTTTTTTGTGCTGCGCGCACGCTGCGCGCCAGCGCATAGAACTCGGTGGTGTAGCGGCGCACGTCTTCGGGGTTGGCCACCACCAGCTTCACGCTGCGGCGCGTGTGGGCTTCAATTTCGCTGACCCACGCGGTGTCGAAAGGCTCGGCGGTAGCGATCACGACTTCGGTGGTGCTGACCGACACCGGCAGCGCGTGCCGGCTCTGCGCATACTGCACGCTCATGACGTCGGCCACCCGGCCCACATCCACCCGCAACGGGTCGATGCGCAGGTAGGGCAGCCGACAACGGCTGGCCAGCCATTCGGTAAGGCTTTCGGTGTCCAGCGCAGCACCGCTGGCGCCTGGCCTGGCAGACCGCCGGTTCAGGCCGGCCCCGCCCAGGCGCACCAGCGCGTGCAGGCTGGACGCACCAGCGCGAAAACGCGCGGTGACGCGGTCCGCATCATCGGTTGAGATCAAGCCGTCTTCACGCAGCCAGGCCAGCAGCAGCGGCCACTCCAGCTTGCCCCTGGGGCGGGCCGGCAGAATTGCCGTGGCCGGCTTTGCAGGTCGGGCTGATGGCACTGAGGGCACTGAGGGCGCTGATGCGCCAGGTGGGACCAATGGCGCTAGTGGAGAGGGCGGCACGGTGACGGCGTTCATGTCGGTGGCGGGGTGGGCTCGGGCCTCGTTGCGCTCGTTGAAAAAGGCCGCACCATGCGCAGCCACTTGCGCGCCAGCAGGTTCAGGCTGCCGAAGCGCTTTTCTATGGACCCGGCGCGGGCCTGCAGCTCGTCCCGCGACGGCACCACCACCGCCCGCCCCGCGACGACCACCGTGTTGCCTTCGCGCGTGGGGCGCAGGCTCCAGACCTGGTCGGCGCCAAATGCGGCGGCGATGCGCTGGATGCTGTCATGGAAGCTCGCGTGGCGACCGAACAAATTGACGCTCATCAACCCGCCATCTTCCAGCACCGCGCGGCAGGCGCGGTAGAAGTCCACGTCGTCCAGCACCGGGGCGGCAGCTTCGTGGTCGTACAGGTCCACCTGCAGCAGGCGCACGCTGGCGCGGTCGGCCTGCTGCAGCCAGTCGGCCGCGTCACCGCGCACGACGTCGGCTTCTTCAGGCAGGTGGAACCAGGCGGCATTGATGTCGATGACCTGGGGGTTGATTTCCACCACCGTGGTGGCCATCCGCAATTGCTTCGCCGTGAAGCGTGTCAGCGCACCCGCGCCCAGGCCCAGCTGCACGGCCCGGCCCTCGCCCAGTGCCGCGGTGGGCAGCCACAGCAGGCTGGCCAGCATGCGCTGGATGTAGTCGATCTCCACCACCTGCGGCTTCTTGATGCGCATGCCGCCCTGGATCCACGGCGTGTCCAGGTGGAGGTAGCGGACGCCATCGTGTTCGGACAGCGTGACTTCGGGCAGGTCGATAGGTTTTCGGCTGGTCAGTCGGGTCATGGATCACGCGTTTCCTGCGGTTCGTGTAGTTCCAATGCCGGCGGCGTGGAAAGCAGCGCGCCAAGCGTCAAGCTTGCGGTCGAAAGACCAGCTGGCGTTGGCCGGGCTGCTGGAAGGCAGGCGCTGCACGGGCAAGCCAAGCGCCACGATCTGCTTCATGGCGCGCGCCGATTCGCCACCGTTGTGGGCCACCATCTGCAGCTGTGGCGCCCGGCGTCTGAGGCTGGCCAGGTCGTTGAATTCTGCGGATTCGATGGCCGAATCCAGGCTGCCCTGACGCCGGCAACTGGCGTACACGTCCCACAGGCCCAGGCCGCGTTGGCGGGCTGCCGCCAGGCGTTGCGAATAGGGCAGCGACACCAGGTCCACGCCCCAGATGGCGGACAGCAGCGGCCAGAAGTGGTTGCGGGGGTGGCCGTAATACTGCTGCGCCTGCAGCGACACCACCCCTGGGAAACTGCCCAGAATGACGAGCCGGGTGCCGCGCGCGATGACGGGCGGCAGGCCTTGCAAGCGCGCGCCGGTGTGGGCGTGGAACGCGCCACCGTCGGCGCTCAAGTCATTGCTTTCAAGCGCGGCAATGCCGCCAGCGTGTTGGCCAGCGTCAGTGCCGCGGCCTCTTCGGCCGTGCAGCCGCGCAGCGCCGCCAACACGGCGCCGATGCGCGGCAGTTCGGCGGGTTCATTGCGGCCCTGGCTCAACCCGTCGGCGCGGTCTGCCGCGCTGCGGTACAGCCACTGAGGCGGAATGTCGGGTGCATCGGTTTCCAGCACCAGCGCGCCTGGCGGCAGCGTGGCGGCCAGGTGGCGCAATTGCAGCGCGCGCTCGAAGGTCATCGCGCCGCCGAAGCCCAGTCGAAAGCCCATGGCCACGAATTGCGCGGCTTGCTGGTCGCTGCCGTTGAAGGCATGCGCAATGCCGCCCGGCACTTCAATGCGGCGCAGGGCTTTCAGCAGGCTGTCGGCAGAACGCCGCACGTGCAGGATCACGGGCAAGCCGGCGTCGCGCGCCAGCCGCAGCTGCGCCGTGTAGAAGTGCTCTTGCCGCGCCCGGTCCAGGCCGGGCACGAAGTGGTCCAGGCCGATCTCACCCACCGCCACAAGGCGCGGGTCATCCCGGTACTGCTGCAGCGCCTGCTGGAGGCGGCCCAAGTCGCCGTCATCTGCACCGTCCACGCACAGCGGGTGGATGCCCAGCGCGTAGGCCAGGCCGTGTGCGTGCGCCTGAGTGCGGGTGCCGTCGAAGTGGCCGACGGCCACGGCCGGCAGCACGATCTGGTGCACACCGGCGGCACGCGCCCGGGCCACCACGGCGGCGCGGTCGGCGTCGAATTCCGGCGCGTCGAGGTGGCAGTGTGAATCGATCCACATGCGGCAATGATGGCGCACCGCGCAAGGCCACCCGCCAAGGCGGTGCCGGGGTGGCGCAGGGCGGTGCACAGGCCAGCGCAACGTGATACCGTGAGTCAACACTGTCTGCTTCGTTCAGGGCGCGCATGAAGAAGGCACCGCTTTACAGCCGATCACCCCGACGTGAACCGCCTCTTTCAGGGCCGGCGGCGCCAGTCCCGGCTGCAATGAACCCGGGGCTGGGTCCAAGGTTGGGGCTGGCGTTATCGAAGCGCCGGCACATTCGCTTCAAGCGTTTCGCTCCTGCATTCTGGGCCGCCGCGGGTGCCCTGCTGGCAATGGCTGTCATGCTGATGGGGCTGCGCCTGCTGCCGAATCAGCGGCCCGTCACGCAGGACGACATCGACGTGGCGGTGCGCGAATCCCTGGAGCGCGAGCCCCTGCCTTCCGCAGCCGCCAAAGCCTATGAAAGCATCCTGCCGTCAGTGGTGCGCGTGGTGGGCCTGATGGACGACAACGACACCGGCGAAAACAACCCCGAACAGCGCGCCATGGAGCGCAGCCTGGGCACTGGGGTGGTCATCATCGACAACGGCACCATCCTGACCAACCTGCATGTGGTGTCGGGTGCCAAGAGGATTCGCGTGCGCTTTGCCAATGGCTACGAAACCGATGCAGTGATGTTGGGCGCGCAGGCCGAAAACGACCTCGCGGTACTGAAAGCACTCAGCCTGCCCGACGACCTGGAAGCCGCCACCATGCGCAGCACCGGTGACCTGAAGCCCGGTGACCACGTCATCGCCGTCGGCCACCCCTTCGGCATCGGGCCGTCAGTCAGCTACGGCGTGGTGTCGGGCCTGAAGCGCGAATTCCGCTCGGCCGAGGGCGAGAAGACGCTGACCAACCTGATCCAGTTCGACGCCGCCGCCAACCCCGGCAACAGCGGCGGCCCACTCGTCACGATGGACGGCCAAGTGGTCGGCATCGTCACGGCGATCCTCAACCCCAGTGAACAGCGCACCTTCATTGGCATCGGTTTTGCGGTGCCGATTGAAAACGCCGCCTCGGCGGCAGGCATGCCGCCGTTCTGATGTCCACGGCTGGCATGCCGCCATTCTGAAAGAGAGCCTCATGCAGGAACCCGCTGAATCCACCGCCGCATTGATGGAACGCATCCTCTACGAGGTCAAGCGTGTCGTCGTCGGTCAGGACCGCTTCCTCGAGCGCGTGCTGGTGGGCATGCTCGCGCAAGGCCACCTGCTGGTGGAAGGCGTGCCAGGCCTGGCCAAGACACTCACCGTCAAGACGCTAGCGCGCACCGTGCGCGGCAGCTTCAAGCGCATCCAGTTCACGCCCGACCTGGTGCCGGCTGACCTGGTGGGCACGCGCATCTACAACCAGAAGACAGGTGAATTCGGCACCAGCCTGGGGCCTGTGTTTGCCAATTTGCTGCTGGCCGACGAGATCAACCGCGCGCCAGCCAAGGTGCAAAGCGCCCTGCTCGAAGTGATGCAGGAACGCCAGGTCACGATCGCCGGCGAAACCCACAAGGTGCCCGACCCGTTTGTGGTGATGGCCACGCAGAACCCCATCGAGACCGAAGGCACCTACCCGTTGCCTGAAGCGCAGGTGGACCGTTTCATGATGAAGGTACTGGTGGACTACCCCAGCGAAGAAGAAGAGTTTGTCATTGCCCAGCGCGTGACAGGCGACCCGGTGGATGTCAACGCTGTCGCCGACACCATTCAGCTGGCCGCGCTGCAGCGCGAATGCCGCGCCGTCTTCTGCGACCCCGCGTTGATGCAGTACGCCGTCAAGCTGGTGGGCGCCACGCGCTACCCGGCCAAGCACGACATGGCCGACGCCGCCAAGTACATCACCTACGGCGCCAGCCCCCGCGCCACCATCGGCATGATTGAAGGCGGCAAGGCGCTGGCCATGCTGCGCGGCCGCCGCTACGTGCTGCCCGAGGACATCATCGACCTGGTGCCCGACGTGCTGCGCCACCGCGTGGTGCTGAGCTACGAAGCGCTGGCCGAGGGCATCACGGCGGACGCGTTGATCCAGCGCGTGCTGAAGAAAATCACGCCGCCCGACAAACCTCTGGCGCACCCAGCGGACTGACCGGCGCCACGACATGGCCGATTCGCTTCCGGCAGATACCCTGCTGCGCCGCCTGGAATGGACGGTGATCCGCCGCCTGGACGGCCTGCTGCAGGGCGACTACCGCACGCTCTTTCGCGGCGGCGGTGTTGATCTGGCCGACTTGCGCGAATACCAGCACCACGATGACGTGCGCCATATCGACTGGAACGTCACCGCGCGGCTGCAGACGCCGTATGTGCGGCAGTACCTGGAAGACCGCGACCTGACGGCGTGGTTCCTGCTGGACCTGTCGGGCAGCGTCGATTTCGGCTCGGCCGATGTCACCAAGCTCGCCGTGTCCACCGGCTTCGTCGCCACACTGGCGCGAGTCATCACGCGCCATGGCAACCGCATAGGCGCCGTGCTGTACGGCAGCAAGGTGGACACAGTGTTGCCGCCGCGCAGTTCACGCACGCACGTGCTCGACTTGCTGCAGCGCATGCGCGCGCCAAGGCCGACGCCTGTGGAAGGCCAGTCGCGCGAAGGCACGTCGCTGACGGACTTGCTGCGCACGGCCGACGGCGTGATGACGCGCCGTTCGCTGGTCTTTGTGGTCTCCGACTTCATCAGCCAGCCGGGCTGGCAGGGCGCACTGTCTCGTTTGGCAAGGCGCCATGAGGTCGTGGCCGTGCGGTTGTGGGACCCGCTGGAAATGGCGCTCCCCGATGTCGGTCTGGTGACGCTGGAAGACGCCGAAACCGGCGAGCAAGTGTTCATCGACGCGTCGGATACCGCGTTTCGTGAGCGTTATGCCGCCATCGCTGAACAGCAGGAAGAAGCGCTCATCGACGGCCTGTCGCGGTCTGGCGCCGACGTGGTGGAACTGGCCACCGACGATGACCTGCTGACCGCGCTGCTGCGGCTGTCCGACTTGCGCCGTCAGCGCGCACGGCTGAAAGCGCCACAGCGTGCACCCGCGCCCTTGAGACGCGCGCTGCCGATCGGCCCTTTGGCCGTCACCGCTTCAATGATCGCTTGAGGTCTGCATGAGTTTTATCTGGCCCAACCTGCTCTGGACGCTGGCGCTGTTGCCGGTGCTGGTGCTGCTGTACTTCTGGCTCTTGCGCAAGAAGCGCAAGAGCACCGTGCGCCTGGCCAGCGTGCAGGTTGCCAAACTGGCTTTGGGCAAAGGCCCGGGCTGGCGTCGCCATGTGCCGCCGACGCTGATACTGCTGGCCATCGCGGCCGGCCTTTTCGCCGCGGCGCGACCCATCGCCACCATCACCCTCCCGCTCGCCGAGCGCACCATCATGTTGGCCATGGACGTGTCGGGGAGCATGCGCGCCGAAGACGTCAAACCGAACCGTCTGGTGGCGTCCCAGGTTGCCGCAAAGGCCTTCGTCAACAACCTGCCGCGCGAAGTGAGGGTGGGCGTGGTGTCGTTCGCCGGCACCGCCGCAGTGGTGCAGGCGCCCACCAGCAGCCGCGACGATGTCATCAAAGCCATCGACCGCTTTCAGCTGCAGCGCGGCACCGCCACCGGCAGCGGCATCATCCTGAGCCTGGCCACGCTGTTCCCTGACCACGGCATCGAGATTCAGCACGTCACGGGGCAGCGCAACTTCCCTGGCGGGCCGTCCAAGGACATCAAGAAGCCCGACAAGCCGGCCTTCGTGCCGGTGCCACCGGGCTCCTACAACTCGGCCGCTGTGATCATGCTTACCGACGGCCAGCGCACCACCGGGCCTGACCCGCTGGACGCCGCCAAGATGGCGGCTGAACGCGGCATTCGCGTCTACACCGTGGGCATTGGCACCACGCAGGGCGAGACCATCGGCTTTGAAGGCTGGAGCATGCGCGTGCGGCTGGACGAAGAGACGCTGAAGAACATCTCGATCCTGACGCACGGCGAGTATTTTTACGCCGGCACTGCCGAAGACCTGAAGAAGGTCTATGAATCGCTGAGCTCGCGGATGGTGACCGAGCGCAAGGAAACCGAGATCAGCGGGCTGTTCGCGGCGTTGGGCGCTTTGCTGTCGGTGCTGGCGGCCGGGCTTTCGGTGTGGTGGTTCGGGCGCGTGGCGTAGCAGCGGTTTTCTTGGCGGGCGTTTTCTTGGCCGCGGGCTTCTTGGCCGCGGGCTTGGTAGCGGCCGTCTTCGTCACGGCCTGATCAGCCGGCGCTTCGGGCACCGGCAAGACTTCCAGCGCTGCGCTGCGCCCGCGTGTGGCTCGCATCGCCGCTGCTGCGCGCCAGTCTTCACCCAGGAACAGCGCTCGCTCTGCACGCCGGCGGCGCGTCAAACCTGCCAGCGGCTGCAGCACGCCATTCACGCGCGCCTTGTCCCAGGCCATGAACTGATCGGCGGCACCCGTTGAGTCGCCCGCATTGAGCTTGCGCAGCAGCGTCGACGCGGCCAGGTTGCCGGCGCCGATGTTGAACACCAGCGCCATCAGCGCGCCGAACTGGCCATCATCCACCGCCACCCTGAGCAGGCTGGACACTGAAGCTGCGCGCGGCACCAGGTCGCCGCGCAGCAGCGCTTCGGCCTGTTGGCGCGTAATGCCACCTGGATAGAGCTGCCGCGCCCGCGCCTTGTTGGCAGGGCCCTTAAGCTGCGCGCCGCCGTCCATCACGGCATGGCCCCAGCCGATGGTCCACACATTTGCCGGGCAGATGTAGGCGTCAAGGCCCACGGTGCTGGGGTCGCCATCAGGAATGCCCTCAAAGGCCTTGATGAGTTCGATGGCTTCCTGGGGCACGTCGCGCAGCGGTGTCGGCATGGCTCTCTCCTGTCTTCAAACTGCGGCCGATGGGTGGCCGCCGAAGCGGAGTATCTGGCAGCGATGCGCCGCCACCCATCCCAAGTTCAGTGGCTTCTCAAGGCACCAGGCGCAACAGCTGGCCATTGGCGCCGTCGGTCAGCAAATAGAGCCAACCGTCAGGGCCCTGGCGCACGTCGCGGATGCGCGCACCCAGGTCTTCGAGCAAGCGCTCTTCGCCGGTGATGCGGTTGCCGTCGAGTGTGAGCCGGATCAAAGCCTGGCCGCGCAATGTGCCCATGAAGAGGCTGCCTTTCCAAGCCGGGTACCGGTCGCTCGTCAGGAAGGCCAGGCCACTGGGCGCCACCGAGGTCGGCACCCAGTGGCGCAGCGGCGGCTCGAAGCCGGCTTTCGGGCCCTCTTCACCGATGCGCGTGCCACTGCCGTAGTTGCGGCCGTAGGTCACGAGCGGCCAACCATGGTTGCGCCCACCCAGCACCCGGTTGATCTCGTCACCACCCTGCGGCCCGTGTTCGCTGGCCCACAACTCACCCGTTAGCGGGTGCAGCGCAGCGCCCTGGATGTTGCGGTGGCCCAGGCTGAAGAGCTCTGGAGCAGCACCCGTGCGGCCGCTGAAGGGGTTGTCGGCCGGCGCCATGCCATCGACGTCAATGCGGATGATCTTGCCGATGTGGTTGGCTGGGTTCTGCGCCTCTTCCTTGCCGATGAAGCGGTCACCCAGGCCCACCAGAAGATAGCCGCTGCGGTCGAAGACGATGCGCGAACCGCAGTGGTTCTGGCTGCGCATCTTGGGCTTCTGGCTGAAGACCGTGCGCACGTCTTGCAGCTTGTCAGCCACCAGGCGCGCGCTGCCCACTGCCGTGCTGTTGCCACCTTCACCGGGCTCGGCGAAGGTGAAGAAGAAGCGCTGGTTGCTGCTGAACCGCGGGTCCAGGACGACGTCGAGCAAACCGCATTGGCCCCCTACCGACAACGAGGGCAGGCCAGTCAGTGGTGGCGACAGCTGCCCGTCTGCCGCAGCGATGCGCAACGCACCGGTCTTTTCGGTGATGAGCATGCGGCCGTCGGGCAGGAAAGCCATGGCCCAAGGGTCTTGGAGGCCGCGCACCACAGGGACGGTGCGCAGGTTCTGCGCGAAGGCGGTGGCGCTAACCAGCAGCATGGTCAGGATGAGGGTGAAAGTGTTCATGGTTTGCAACGGTACACCGCCTCTGCCGCGGGCTATACCGCCGCCTCCACCACCATCTGCACCCGCTGCTTGCCGTTCCATTCATCGACATTGACACGGTACGCCAGCCGCACGGTGGCCGGCAGCGGGTCGGCATGGCTGAACCAGATCGCATCGCGCTCCTGGCCCTGGTGACGCAGCCGCAGCTTCATGTGCTTTTCACCCACCAAGCGCTGCTGCAGCACCTGCACCTCGTCGCAGAACAGCGGCGCTTCAAAGCCTTGGCCCCAGACCTGGGCGTCGAGCATCAGCACGGTTTGCGGGTTGAACCATTCGGTCGCCAGCGGGCCGTCGGTGCGCAGCGTGCGGGTCAGCGTGGCCTTGTCGAGCCACTCGGTGGCCACCAGCCGCAGCGCGCCGCCGAACCGGTCGACGCCCCCAACGCCGAGTGTGCAGCCCGCCGCCATGGCATGGCCGCCGAAGCGCAATAGCAAGCCGGGTTCGCGCTTGGCCACCAGGTCGAGTGCGTCGCGCAGGTGGAAGCCGGGGATTGATCGGCCGGAGCCTTTGAGGTAACCATCCACACCCCGCGCAAAAACAAAAGTCGGCCTGTGCAGCCGGTCTTTCACGCGCCCGGCGACGATGCCGACAACGCCTTCGTGGAAGCTTTCGTCGAACAGCGCGACGGCCGGCGGCGCGGTGGCTTCGTCGGGCATCAGCAACTCCAGCGCACGTTCAGCCAGCTCACGCATGCCAGATTCGACCTCGCGCCTTTCGCGGTTGATGGCGTCAAGCTGACTAGCCAATTCAGTGGCACGGGCCATGTCGTCGGTGGCGAGGCATTCGATGCCGAGCGTCATGTCCGACAAGCGCCCTGCCGCGTTGATGCGCGGGCCCAGCGCAAAGCCGAAGTCGAAGCCGGCGGCACGCGCGGGGTCACGGCCAGCGATATTGAAGAGGGCCTGCAATCCCGGTTGCAAGCGGCCGCTGCGCACACGCTTCAAGCCTTGTGCGACGAGGCGACGGTTGTTGGCGTCAAGCTTCACCACGTCGGCCACGGTGCCCAGCGCTACCAGGTCCAGCAACGCGTCGAGCCTGGGTTGGCTGGCGCTGTTGAAGACACCGCGCTTTCGAAGTTCGGCGCGTGTCGCCAGCAACACATAAAACATGACACCGACACCGGCGATGGCCTTGCTCTCGAAAGTGCAGCCCGGCTGGTTGGGGTTGACGATGACGTCGGCGTCGGGCAGCGTGACCACGCCGTCGGTAAGCGCCGGCAAGTGGTGGTCGGTGACCAGCACTTGCAGCCCCAGCGCTCGCGCATGCGCCACACCCGCGTGGCTGGCGATGCCGTTGTCCACCGTCACCAGCACCTGGGGCTTGCGCTGCATCGCCAGGTCGACGATGGCTGGCGTGAGGCCGTAGCCGTGCACCGCGCGGTCGGGCACGACGTAGCCGACATTGCCGTGCAAGGCGCCCAGCATCTGCAGGCCGCGCAATGCGACGGCGCACGCTGTTGCGCCGTCGCAGTCGTAGTCGGCAACGATGCAGATGCGACCT
>JAYSYB010000042.1:0-2481 GCA_043716775.1 Rubrivivax sp. | reverse complement strand
GTTTCGGTGAAGGGTGCAATCGGCAGCATCACGTCAGCCAGATCGGCGCAGGCGTTGTTGAAGGGTGTGAGCGCCACCACCAGCCCCGACATCGCCAGGGCCTTGCGCGCGGCAGCGGCATCGGCCGCGTCGAGCACGGGTTCGACGTTCAGCAGCAGCATCGCCTTCATCGGCTGGGTGAGCATCTGGCCGGCGTTGAGACCGCCTGCACCGGGCAGCGCATTCACCAACTGCGCACCGACACCATTGCCGGCTTCGCCGAGATAGCCGCAGGTGGCGCCGGTGTGTCCGGCGATCCACTGCGCCAGCGTCAACAGCTCAGCGGCTTGTGGATGCTGCGCGGCGGCGTTGCCCAGCAACACGGCCTTTCGTTCGCCCGACAGCAGCGACGCGGCGATGGTTTGTGCTTGCGCGCTGGCTTCTGCATCCAGCGGCGCGGGCACGCCCACGGCCGCTGCGACGGCAGCCGCCACACCCGCCAGCGCCTGCACCCAATCCGCAGGCGCTGCGGTCAGTTGCGTCGCCATCGTCATCAGCCAGTCGTCATGCACCGCATGCAGGCTGTGCACCTGCGCACCCCGCCGCGTGGCCTGACGCAGGCGTTGCGCGAAGAGCGGGTGGTCCTTGCGCAGGAAGGAGCCGATCACCAAGGCCCGGTCGACTTGCGACAGCGATGCCGCCGACGCACCCAGCCAACGCGCACTGCCGGCAGCCGCGGTGTTGCTGAAATCCGCATGGCGCAGGCGGTGGTCGATGTTCTCGCTGCCCAGACCGCGCACCAGCTTGGCCAACAGGTGCAGCTCTTCGACCGTCGAACTCGGGTGCCCAATGGCGCCGATGCCAGATCCCGGTTCTGAACCGAATTCGGCCTTCACCCGCTTCAAGCCGTCGGCCACGTAGGCCAGCGCTGTG
Source organism: Rubrivivax sp. (assembly GCA_043716775.1). Lineage (GTDB taxonomy): Bacteria > Pseudomonadota > Gammaproteobacteria > Burkholderiales > Burkholderiaceae_C > Rubrivivax. The sequence continues at coordinate 1,569 of JAYSYB010000042.1, read as the reverse complement.
TTCCAGTCCACCGTCTGCCAGTTGCCGCCCTGTTTGATCATGGGCTGCGTCAGCCGCGCGGCGCTGTTCAGCGCTTCGTAGCTGAAGCGGTCGCGGTCCGATATCCAGCATTCATTCACCGCTTCGTTTTCCAGCGGCACTACGCGCATTACCTTGCCGGCCTTGACCTGGATGATGAGGTTGGCGCCCACGCTGTCGTGCGGGCTCACCGACTTGCGACGGCTCAGTTCCCAGGTGCGGGCGCTGTAGCGGAAGGGCTTGCTGGTCAGCGCGCCGACAGGGCAGATGTCGATCATGTTGCCCGACAGTTCACTGTCCACTGTGCGGCCGTCCACCGTGGTGATCTCGCTGTGTTCGCCGCGGTGGATCATGCCAAGCTCCATCACGCCGGCCACCTCCTGGCCGAAGCGCACGCAGCGTGTGCAATGGATGCAGCGGCTCATCTCTTCCATGCTGATGAGCGGGCCCACGTCCTTGTGGAAGACGACGCGCTTCTCTTCGTCGTAGCGCGATGCGCTCTTGCCGTAGCCCACCGCCAGGTCCTGCAACTGGCATTCACCGCCCTGGTCGCAGATGGGGCAGTCCAGCGGGTGGTTGATGAGCAGAAACTCCATCACCGACTGCTGCGCCTTCAGCGCCTTGTCGCTCTTCGTGCGCACGACCATGCCGCTCGTGACGGGTGTGGCGCAAGCCGGCATCGGCTTGGGCATCTTTTCGATGTCCACCAGGCACATGCGGCAGTTAGCCGCGATGCTGAGCTTCTTGTGATAACAAAAATGCGGCACGTAGATGCCAGCTGCGTCGGTCGCGTGCATCACCACGCTACCGTCGGCTATCGTGATTTGCTGGCCGTCGATGTTGAGTTCAGCCATGGGATTCAGGCAGTCTGCTTGACCATGCAGGTCTTGTGTTCGACGTGGTACGCGAATTCGTCGCGATAGTGTTTCAGCATGCCTTGCACCGGCATGGCGGCAGCATCACCTAACGCACAAATGGTGCGGCCCTTGATGTTGTCGGCTACCGAGTCCAGCAACGCCAGGTCTTCCGCCCTGCCCTTGCCGTGTTCGATGCGGTCCACCATGCGCCACAACCAGCCCGTGCCTTCGCGACAGGGTGTGCACTGGCCGCAGCTTTCATGCTGGTAGAAGTAGGACAGACGCAACAGGCTCTTCACCATGCAACGCGAATCGTCCATCACGATCACCGCGCCAGAGCCCAGCATAGAGCCGGCCTTGGCAATGGCGTCGTAGTCCATCGTGCACTCGTTCATGATCGAAGCGGGCAGCACCGGCGACGACGAGCCACCAGGAATCACCGCCTTCAGCGTGCGACCGGGGCGCACACCACCGGCGAGTTCGAGCAGCTTGCTGAATGGCGTGCCGAGCGGGACCTCGTAGTTGCCGGGGCGCTGCACATCGCCCACCACCGAGAAGATCTTGGTGCCGCCGTTGTTGGGCTTGCCGCATTCCAGGTAGGCCTGGCCGCCGTTGCGGATGATCCAGGGTACGGCCGCAAAGGTCTCGGTGTTGTTGATGGTGGTCGGTTTGCCGTACAGGCCGTAGCTGGCCG
>JAYSYB010000410.1:0-4421 GCA_043716775.1 Rubrivivax sp. | reverse complement strand
AGGTCTTTGAGCGCGACGGCCGCGTGGCACGTTGCGTCAGCGTGCAGCGCTGGCCGCTCACACTGGGCCGCGCGCTGGACAACGACCTGGTGCTCGACGACCCCCATGTCGCCGCACACCATGCGACGCTGCAGGCTGACGATCAAAGTCAGCTGACACTGATCGTGGGCGACAGCATCAATGGCGTCAACGTCGGCAGCGATCGTTTTGCGGCCGGCGCCCGAGTGGCGCTGCCGGTGACGGGCGCAGCGATGCAGATCGGCGCCATCAAGCTGCGCCTGCGCCTGCCCGGCGAGACGCTGGCACCCGAGCGCGCGCTGCTGGCGCTCAACCGCGCGCATTTGTTGCCGCCGCTGTTGGCCGGTGTGCTGGTGATGCTGCTGGCGCTGGCCGACCACTGGGTCGTGCTGGACCCCGGTGCCGACGCCACCGCCTGGCTGCCCATCGCCGTGGGCGTGCCGCTGGCGCTGGCGGGCTGGTGCGGGGCCTGGGCGCTGGTTTCCAAGTTGTTCCAGCACCGCTTTGACTTCATGGGCCATTTGCGCATCGTGCTGCCATGGCTGCTGGTCATCGAGCTGGTGGACGTGCTGCTGCCCGCCGCCGGCGCCGCCCTGGCCTGGCCCTGGCTGTGGCGCCTGGCCATGCCACTGCAGGCCCTGCTGGCAGTGCTGATGCTGCGTGCCCACCTGACGCAGGTGCTGCCCCTGTCGGGCCGCATCGTGACGGCGGTGGTGGCCTCGGCAGCCCTGGTGGGCACGGCCATCGCGCTCACGTTGACGCAGCGCACGACCGACCGCTACAGCCGCCCGGCCTACATGAGCACGCTACCCTTGTCGGCACTGCACGTGCCTGTCACCACGCTGCCAACGGCCGTCGTGCAGGACATGGCGCCGCTGGCCGACAAGCTGGCGCAGCGGGTGAAAAGGGCCCGTGCGGACGACGACCGCGACGGCAATCTGGGCGAGGACTGACCGGCCACGGCGCCGCAACCCGGCGTGACAAAACCGGGTGCAAGCCAGGTGTTGGTGGCACCCGGCCGCTTCACCCGCGTGCACGAGCTGGCGGTGGACGCGCAGGGCCGGCAGCGTGGTGGGCAACGCCGTCTGGCAGGTGGACTGCGGCACGGGCACGGCGATGGTGCTGGTGGGCTCCGAAGGCCAGGCCGATGACATCGCCATCGGCCGCTAGAGCCAGATGGCCTGGACCCACCACCTGATGGGCATGGTGCGCTACCGCGAGACAGGCGCGCCGACGGGGCGATGGCGGAAAAGATGACGGCCGTGCAGCGGCCGAATGACTTGATTGAATTGCGCCGGGTGCGGGTGGCGTGGTCGGACCGTCGATTCAGCGGTTGCACCACTGCTTCTCGCACGGAATGCCATTGCGGCTGCCACCGTCCATCTTGACGTTGCTGCAGTTGGCGAGGAAGTACTTGGCCTCTTCGCAGGACGTCATCTGTGAGCAGTGCGTGCGCCCGTCGCAACGGAAGGTTCCGCTGGTGGCAACCTGTGTCGCCACCCTCGCCGATGCCGTTGCTGGCAAAGACACGCCAGCAGTGGCCGCTGCTTCACCCACGCCGCACGGACCGTGTGCCCGCCGAAAGTCCACGGGTTTCACCGCGCCGGGCGTGCCGTGCAGCCCGCGGGACAGCGCGCGAGCCATCTTTTCCTCCTTCACCAGCGGCCCCTGGTCCCAGCGGCTGCGGGTGCTCCAGGCATGGCCGTTCTCGACCAGGAACTTGGCGACGTTGAGGTCGTCGATCATCAGGACGCCCACCGTTCGGCCGTAAGTGTCGCGGCCGCTGGTCTGCAGCGTGGCGACCTTGTTCAGCGCCAATTCGGCCAGCGCGGTGCGCGCATCGTTGCCCCAGGGTTGACATGATTCTGGCGCGTCGATGTCGCGCAGCCGCACCTCAATCGGCGGCTTGCCGGCCGGTGTCAACCACAGGCTGTCGCCATCGGTGACCTTGCTGACGACGCCTTGCACGCCCCTTCCGCCGTGCGGGTCGGCGGCTTGCGCGGGCAACGCACACATCAGGAACGAGACCTCAAAAAACAGCAAAGTCGCCAGTGAAAATAACCGAAGGCCCGCCAAGGCGGGCCTTCGGTTGCGGGCGGCAGCCAAAGGACTCATGCGCAAATCCTAGCTGGGTTTGCGCCGCTTGCGCCCGTCGCGGGGCCCGGCTTTACCCGGGGCTCAAGGCTTGATGCCGCCCTTGTCCTGGGGTGGCGAAGACTGTTCGCCACGCGACAAACCACCGGCCTTGTTGGCGGCTGCGGCTTCGGACTTGACCTGGGCGCGCGTCTTGCCCGACGCTGGCAGCGGAGCCGGCTTCTTGCCCTGACGCGGCGTGCTCTGTTCACCCGTGGCGACTTCGCCTGCAGCGCGTGCTCGCTGAGCTTCAGCCTTGACAGCGGCGCGGGTGGTGTTGGACGCCATCGGCGCTCTGCCCTTGTCTTGACTGGGCGTTGTCAACTCGCCCTTCGGCTGGCTGCCGGCGGCACCGACTGCTTCTGCCTTGACCGCCGCGCGGCTGTTTTGAGCCTGCACGCCAGTGGCGGCCAGGGCTGTCAGCGCCAGAGCGCAGATCACGGTGGACTTGAATGTCATGGTCTCAGCTTTCCAATGCAGGTTGATTGAAACGCTAATGTCCCCAGCCCTAGGCGTGGAGCGGATAGGCCGGCAGGGCGTGCCGTTGTCAGACAACCACCCGCGACCTTCACTGCGCCGGGGTGCGGCTGGCACGGCGCACGCCGGCCGCCGGCGCCTGAAGCGCGGCCTCGCTGTCAGCCAGCAGACGGTCGAGCCGGTCTTTGAGCTTTTCGGTGGACAGTTGCTCGCGCAGCCGGTCCACCATCAGCGGTAGCGCAAACGGGCTGGGTGCCGCCAGCGCCACGCGCGTCTGCGGCAGCGCGGCCAGCGTCTGCAACGTGGCCGCCAGACGCGACAGTTCCAGCTCCTGCGACAGCACCTCACCCTGCGCCTGGCCCAGCAGCCGGTTGCTGGCGTCGTACTTGCGGAAGACTTCGAAGAACAGGCTGCTGGACGCCTGCAGCTGGCGCATGCTCTTTGGCGCGCCGGGGTAGCCGCCGAAGACGAGGCCCGCCACCCGCGCAATCTCGCGAAAGCGGCGCTGGGCCAACTGGCCTGAATTGAGGCTGGCCAGCACGTCCTCCAACAGCGTCTGGCTGTCAAAGAGCCCCGGCCGCTGCGTTGCACCCGGCCCGATGTCGGTGGCGGCCAGAATCTCCAGGCCGTAGTCGTTGACGCTGAGCGAGAAGGTGTTGGGCGCACCCTGCGCCAGCCGCCAGGCCAACAGCTGCGCCAGGCCGATGTGCACGTTGCGCCCGGCGAAGGGATAGACAAACAAGTGGTGGCCTTCACGCGAGCGCAACTCTTCCACCAGCAGCGTGCCCAGGCGCGGCAACTGCGACAGCCGGGCTTGCGCCTGCAGCATGGGCATGGCGGCCTGCATTTCGGGCTCATCGAAGCGGCCCTGCGCGGCTTCGTCCAGCAGCGCCTGCACGGACGCCGCCATCTCGCTGGACAGCGGCATCTTGCCGCCCGCCCACGATGGCACCACGCCCCTCACCTTGCGGGCCAGCCGCACCTGCGCGGCCATCTCGTGGACGCGCACGAATTCCAGCGCGCGGCCTGCGAAGACGAAGCAGTCGCCCTTGTTCAGACGGGCGATGAAACCTTCCTCCACCGTGCCAATCGTTCCGCCGCTGACCCACTTTACGGCCATCATCGCGTCGCTGACGATGGTGCCCACCTGCAGGCGGTGGCGCTTGGCAATGCCGCGGTCGGGCACGCGCCACCGGCCGTCGTGCAACTGCACGCGGTGGTATTCGGGGTAGGCGGTGAGGCTGTCGCCGCCACGCTCGACAAAGGCCAGCGCCCAGTCGAATTCTTCGCGGTTCAGGTTGCGGTAGGCGTGGCTGCCACTGACTTCAAGGTACAGCTCATCGGCATCGAAGCCACCACCCAGCGCCACCGTCACCAGGTGCTGCACCAGCACGTCCAGCGGTTTGTCAGGCGACACGCGCGACTCCACGCGCCCGGCCAATGCCGCGCGGCGCGCGGCGGCCGCTTCCACCAGCTCCAGCGTGTTGGTGGGCACCAGCGTCACGCGGCTGGTACGGCCTGGGGCGTGGCCGCTGCGGCCCGCACGTTGCAGCAGCCGCGCCACGCCCTTGGCGCTGCCAATCTGCAGCACCCGTTCCACCGGCAGGAAGTCCACGCCCAAATCCAGACTGGAGGTGGCCACCACCGCCTTCAGCGTGCCCCGCTTCAGCCCGGCTTCGACCCATTCGCGCACCTTGCGGTCGAGTGACCCATGGTGCAGCGCCACCACGCCGGCCCAGTCGGGCCGCGCCTGCAGCAGCAGCTGATACCAGATCTCGGCCTGGCTGCGGGTG
>JAYSYB010000409.1:0-4434 GCA_043716775.1 Rubrivivax sp. | reverse complement strand
ACCACGCTGGCCTGCTGCAGCGCGCGCCGCTGCGGCGCCAGCAGGGCGTCCAGCCGGGCCTGCAGCACGCCCACCAGGGTGGTGGGCACTTGCAGCTGCTGCAGGCCCCCAGCCGCTAACTGCCAGGGTGTAGTGGTGGTGACCAGTACCCCCTGGTCCACCAACATTTGCAGCAAGGCTTCCATGTAGAAGGGGTTGCCGTCGGTGCGGTCAATCAGCAACTGCTGCAGTGACAGCGCGTCCGGGTGCTGCTGAAGGGGCGACAAGAGCGAACGCGCCAGCGCCTGCCGGTCGTCGGTGTCCAGCGGCTGCAAGGTCAGCAGGCGGTGCGCGGGCCAAGCCGTGCCCCAGCCGGGCCGGCGGTCCAGCAGTTCGGGCCGGGCGGCGCACAGCAGCAGCAGCGGGACATCGCGGCCAGCGCTGGCCAGATGTTCAATGGCATCGAGCGAGCCGTCGTCGGCCCAGTGCAGGTCGTCCAGCGTCAGTACCACCGTGGGCGCCCGCACAGCGGGCGGCTGCAGCGTGGCGCCCAGCAGGCGCAGGTATTCCACGCAGGCGTGGAAGGCACGCGCGCGCAGCTGTCTACCGTCTTGCAGGATGCCCGCAATGAAGGGGCTGGCGCTGAAGTCCAGCCCGATCAGCTGGCCGAGCAAGGCCGTCTGTTCCGGCGCGCGGTCACCAAACAGCGTGGCCAGCCCGGCGGCCAGCTTGGCCTGCGCCACATCCAGCGGGTCGCTGTCCTGCACGTCAAAGCGCCGAAACAGCAGGTCGCGGATCACGCCGTAAGGCTGGTGCAGACCCTGCGGGTGCGCGCTGGCGCGCAGCAGCGTGGCGGACGGGTCAGCGACAAGCAACGCGGCCTCAAATTCGGCCACCAGCCGTGTCTTGCCCAGGCCCGCTTCGCCGATCAACGTGACCCCTTGCTGCAAGCGCCCGGTTTGCACCACCGCCAGCGCAGCGTGCATCTGCAGCAAGTCGGCGTCGCGCCCCACGAGCGTTGCGGTGGCGCCGTCGAGCCCGCGCCGCACGGCCTGCGCGCTGCGCGGGCGTTCGCGTTCAACGCGGTAGGTGAGCATCGGCGCATCGATGCCTTTGATGCGAATGGCCTGGCCTTCCTGCACATCAAAACGGCCTTGCACCAGCCTGTAGGTGTCCACGCTGACCCGCAAAGTGCCGGCCGCCGCGCTTTGCTCCATGCGCGCGGCGATGTTGACGGCGCTGCCGCGGATCGTGCCTTCGGCGTCCACCCCACCACCCAGCAGCACCGGGCCCGAGTGGATGCCGACCCGCACGTCAAAGCCGCCATGGCCGTGCACGGCCTGCACCTCGGCGCCCACCTGCCGGCCGTCGGCCAGCAGCGCCAGGCCGCAGCGCACGGCACGTTCTGCGTCGTCTTCGTGCACCTCCCCGGCACCAAAGCCGGCCAGCAGGTTGTCGCCCGCGTACTGCAGCACGCGCCCGCCGTGGGCCCGCACGATGGCGGTGAAGCGGGCCAGGGCGCCGTCCATCACGGCGTGGACCTCTTCAGGGTCCAGGCGCTGGCCCAGCGCGGTGGAGCCCACCACGTCCAGAAACAGGATGCTGACCAGGCGCAGCGCCTGTTCGGGTTCGGCGTCGGACGCGGCCACGATCAACGCTGGCTGCAGGGCCAGCCACTGCGCCTGCAGACCGGCCACTGCCACGTCGACGACGGCGTCACCCAGCAAGGCACGCTGCGATTCCAGCGCCGCCATGGCCGCTTGCAGCGCGTGCACGGGCTGAGCCGGTGGTTGTGACGGTAGGGGATCGGCCGGCAGATCGCTCATGGTTTTGGCTTGGGATTGCGCTTGCGCAACTCGATCTGCACCAGGTCGGGCCGGTCCGAGATGATGCCGTCGACGTTCATGTCCAGCAGCTGGTTCATCATGGTCGGTTCGTTCACGGTCCAGGGGATGACGCTGATACCCAGTGACTGCGCTTCGGCGCGCAGCGCCGGCGTCAGGAAAGTTTGGTTCGGTGCCCAGATCCGGCCACCCGCCGCGTGCACGGCCTTGGGCACGGTGCCGCCGTGCCGGTCAGCGTCAAAGCCGGCCAGCCAGGGTGACGGACTGCCGTCTGCGGCGCGGGCCAGGGTACGCGGCGACGTCAGGTACATCGTGCGGATTTCTGGCGCTTCTTTCTGCACCACCTGCAGCGTGCGCCAGTCGAAGGACTGGATCATCGTGCGCGCCTGCATGCCGCTCTGGCGGATTTCGGCGATGACGCGGCGGGCAAACGCTTCGGGCGGTAGCGTCGCGGCCGCGTCCAGCGGCGACAACTTGGTTTCACAGTCGAAGCCAATCTGGGTGTTGCCGGACTTGCGCACCAGGTCAAAAAGGTCGGACAGGCGCGGCACGCGGGTGCCGTCCACGGCCTGCTGATCGGGGAAGCCCTTGGCGTATTCGGTGCCCGGCTTCAACCGGCCAACGTCATAACGCTGCAATTCGGCGAAAGTGAGTTCAGCGATCGCCGGGCCGCGCACCTGCAGCCACTGGCCGTCGGGCCCGCGCGTGGTGTCGGGGTTCAGCCACAGGTCATGGTGCACGACCACCACGCCGTCGCGCGTGATGGCCATGTCGCATTCGATGGTGTTCACGCCGAGGTCCAGCGCCTTCTGGAAAGACGGCAGGGTGTTCTCGGGCGCCAGGCCGCGCGCGCCGCGGTGGCCTTGGAGGTCGAAGGCGCGCGCGGCAGGCGCCACAACGGTGGCGGTAATCAGTGCGCAGGCTGCGGCGCAGCACACTTTGCGAGTGATCGTCTTGCGGATCGTCGTGCGGATCGCCATCGGGTATCTCCTGTCTGAGCTTCGGGTCGGGGCGGAGAATAGTGCGTTTGAACATCCACTGGCGCGCGTCCTGCACCACCCCACCATGAGCCACGCCATCACCCGCTTCGCCTTCCCCACCCCCATCCACTTCGGCGTCGGCGCGCGCAAACTGGTGGCCGCGCACTTGCTTGAGCGGGGCATTCAGCGCCCGCTCATCGTCACTGACCGAGCGCTGGCCGCGCTGCCCCTGATGGCGGAATTCATCTCGCATCTGCCGGGCCTGGATGTCGCGGTGTTTGACGGCGTCCACGGCAACCCCACCTGCGCGCAGGCGATGGCCGGTGCTGCGGCGTACATGGCGCACAACGCCGATGCCGTCATTGGCTTCGGCGGCGGCGCAGCGCTCGATGTATCCAAAGTCGTGGCCCTGATGGCCGTGCATGACGGCGACGTGCTGGAGTACGTGTGGGACCACCCGCAAGTGCGGCCCATCGTCAACGCTCTGCCCTACTGCATTGCATTGCCCACGACAGCCGGCACCGGCAGCGAAGTGGGCCGCAGCGCCGTCGTGTCCGAGAACGACACCCACATCAAGCGCACCGTCTTCAGCGCCAAGCTCCTGGCCCAGGCGGTGTTTGCCGACCCCGAACTCACGCTCGCGCTGCCCGCTGCCATCACCGCCGCCACCGGCATGGACGCGCTCACCCACAACATCGAAAGTTATCTCTCGCCGGCTTACCACCCGCTGTGCGACGGCATCGCGCTTGAAGGCCTGCGCATTGGCGCGCGCGCGCTGGCCACCGCCGTCTCCGAGCCGGGCAATCTGCAGGCCCGAAGCAGCATGATGATGAGCAGCATGATGGGCGCCATCGCCTTCCAGAAAGACCTGGGTGGTGTGCACGCCTGCGCGCACGCGCTGGGCGCTGTGTGCGACATGCACCATGGGCTGGCGAATGCACTGATGATCGACTGCGTGCTGGCCTGGAACCATGAAGTGGTGCCGGGCAAGTTCGACGATCTGGCGCATGCGGCAGGTCTCAGCGGTGGCGGCGCCGCTTTGGTGCCTTGGCTCCAGCAGCTGAAGCAGCAGATCGGCATCACCGGCGGCCTGGCGTCGCGCGGGGTGATGGCTGAACACCTGCCGCGCCTCAGGCACCTGGCAAACATCGACTTCACCAGCCAGACCAACCCCCGCCCGGCCACTGAAGCCGACTACGAACGCCTGTTCCTGCAGGCGATGTGATCGGCGATGAACACACTCGACATCCACAACCCCGCCACGGCGCAACTGCTGGCCACGCTGCCGGCGGACAGCGCCGCGAGCGTCGCCGCCAAAGCCGCCGCCGCGCGCGCTGCGCAGCCGGCCTGGGCGGCATGGCCAATTGAAGAGCGGCTGGCCTGCATCCGGCGCTTCCGTGCTGCGCTGACGGCCGAAGTGGACACACTCGCCACCACGCTGACGCAAGAGATGGGCAAGCCTGTTTCACAGGCCAGGGGCGAGATCAACGGCGTGCTGGGGCGCATCGATTTCTTTCTTGAGCAAGCCGAGCCGACGGTAGCCGACGAACACGTCTTCGACGGCGGTGGTGTGCACGAGAAGATCAGCCACATCCCGCTCGGGGTGGTGGCCAATATCTCGGCCTGGAACT
>JAYSYB010000408.1:0-13381 GCA_043716775.1 Rubrivivax sp. | reverse complement strand
ATCGGTCAGGGCATCGAATTCGATTACTGCTGCGTGCACGCCGCGCTGGCGCTGCGCGAAGACGGCTACGAGACCATCATGGTCAACTGCAATCCGGAGACCGTGTCGACCGACTACGACATCTCGGATCGCCTGTACTTCGAGCCGCTGACCCTGGAAGACGTTCTGGAGATCGTCGACCTGGAAAAGCCAAAGGGAGTGATCGTGCAGTACGGTGGCCAGACGCCGCTGAAGCTGGCGCTGGACCTGGAACGAGCGGGTGTCCCGATCATCGGCACTTCGCCGGACTCGATCGACATTGCTGAAGACCGCGAACGTTTCCAGCAATTGCTGCACACGCTCGGCCTGAAGCAGCCGCCCAACCGCACCGCGCGCACTGAAGAACAGGCACTGCTGTTGGCGCAAGAAATCGGCTACCCGCTGGTGGTGCGCCCTAGCTACGTGCTGGGCGGCCGCGCGATGGAAATCGTGCATGGTGACAAGGATCTGAACCGCTACATGCGCGAAGCCGTGCAGGTCAGCGCCAAGTCACCCGTGCTGCTGGACCGCTTTCTGGACGACGCCATTGAAGTCGATGTGGATTGCATCAGCGACGGCGCCGACGTCATGATCGGCGGCATCATGGAACACGTGGAAGCCGCCGGCATCCACAGCGGCGATTCGGCCTGTTCACTGCCGCCGTATTCGCTGAGCCCCGCGCTGCAGGACGAGATGCGCCGCCAGGCTGCGGTGATGGCCAGGGCGCTGAAGGTGGTGGGGCTGATGAACACGCAGTTCGCCATTCAGGGTGAAGGTGACGAGGCCGTGGTGTACGTGCTGGAAGTCAACCCACGCGCGTCGCGCACGGTGCCATTTGTGAGCAAGGCGACGGGCCAGGCGCTGGCCAAGATTGCCGCGCGGTGCATGGCAGGGCAGTCACTGGCTTCCCAGCGTAGCGCGGACGGCAAACCGCCGCGCGAAGTGGTGCCCGATTACTTCAGCATCAAGGAAGCGGTGTTCCCTTTCAACAAGTTCCCGGGCGTGGACCCGATCCTCGGGCCCGAGATGCGGTCCACCGGTGAAGTGATGGGCGTCGGCCGAACCTTTGGTGAAGCGATGTTGAAGAGCCAGCTGGGCGCCGGGTCACGCTTGCCCGAGAAGGGCACGGTCGTCATCACGGTGAAGAACAGCGACAAGGCGCGTGCCGTCAAGGTGGCGGGTGACCTTGTTGACCTGGGCTACCAGGTGGTGGCCACCAAGGGCACGGCAGGGGCAATCGCCGAAGCGGGCATTGCTGTGCGGGTGGTCAACAAGGTCAAGGATGGCAGGCCCCACATTGCCGACATGGTGAAGGCGGGCGAAATCCAGCTGGTCTTCACGACGGTGGATGAAACGCGCACTGCGATAGCCGATTCGCGCTACATCCGCACCGCGTCTCTCGCCCACCGCGTCACCTACTACACGACGATGGCGGGCTCTGAAGCCGCGACTGAAGCGCTCAAGCACCAGGATGATCTGGCGGTGATTTCGCTGCAGGCGCTGCACGCCGAATTGCGAGCCCAGGCGCAGGGCTGAGCCGCATTCACTCAAGCACCGAGTTGCACTAAACTCGGGTTTTCACAGTCCGCCGCAGGCCACCCAGCACGGGTTTCCTGCGGCGGTTTCACTTTGCCGGCACCCGATATGTCCATGTTCACCGTTCCCCTCACCCAGCGCGGCGCTGATTTGCTGAAAAGCGAACTGCACCGCTTGAAGTCCGTCGACCGTCACGCCGTCATCCAGGCCATTGCCGAAGCGCGCGCGCAAGGCGACCTGTCCGAAAACGCCGAATACGAGGCGGCCAAGGACAAACAGGGCTTCATCGAGGGCCGCATCAAGGAGCTGGAATCCAAGCTGGCGGCTGCGCAGGTCATCGACCCTTCGGCGCTGGACGCCGACGGCAAGGTGGTCTTCGGCGCCACGGTGGACCTGGAAGACGAAGACAGCGGTGCCAAGGTCCGCTACCAGATCGTTGGTGACGACGAAGCCGACTTGAAGCTTGGCTTGATCTCCATCAGCAGCCCGATTGCGCGCGCACTGATCGGCAAAGCAGCTGGCGACGTGGCCGAAGTGCAAGCGCCCGGCGGCATCAAGCACTGGGAAATCGTGGCCGTGCGCTACGCCTGAACTCGGCTGCGTGTTGACGCTTCTGCAGCGGCTGCTGCCCGGCCTGTGGGCCGGCACCTTGTTGTGCCTGGCGCTGATGGCCACGCCGGCGCCGTTTGCCTTGCTGCAGCAGGCCGACGCTGGCCGCGTGGTGGCGCGTTTGTTGGCGCAAGAGGCCTACTTGAGCCTGACGCTGGGCGTGTTGCTGCTGGGCCTGGAAAGGGTCGCCGCACGGCGAACCGCTAACGCGGGGCTTGGCACGCAGTTCAGTCCTGGCATGGTGCTGTGCCTGGGAGCGCTCTTCTGCACGGTGGCGGGCTACTTCGCGCTGCAACCCTTGATGACGGCGGCCCGTGTAGGGCAGGGGCCGTTGAGTTTCGGGCAACTGCATGCGCTGAGCGCGGCCTTCTACATTGTCAAGACGGGCCTGGTGCTGGCGCTGGCCTGGCGTGCTGCACGCCTGCCAAGCCCATCAGCCTGGCCTCAGGCCTGACCCTGCGCCTTCTTCTTGACGCTGGTGACCCGCCGCTTCGAACGCTTGATCTCGCCACCGGCCGCCACGCGTTCGTTGCCGAAGACCTTGATCTTCTTCACCGTCGCGCGGTGGTTGCCGCTCTTGGAAAAGCTGACTATCTTGACGGTGCGTGGGCCCGGCTGGCGGTCTTCGCGGTCGATCTTTTCCTTCGGTGGAATCGGCCGCCACAGCACGATCAGCTTGCCGATGTGCTGGATGGGCGCGGCGCCCAGCGCGTCGGCAAGCGTGGACAACATCAACTCGCGGGCGGCGCGGTCGTCGGAAAAGATGCGCACCTTGATCAAGCCATGGGCGTTCAGCGCGCCATCCACTTCCTTCTGCACCGCGGGGGTCAACCCTTCGCCACCGATCATGACGATCGGGTCCAGGTGATGGGCGCTGGAGCGGTGCTCCTTGCGGTCGGCAGGGGTCAATTGAATCGCGGTCATACCCGTATTATCGGCTGCACATGAAGGTAATAAGCAAAAGCAAGAAGATCAACAAGGCGTGGCTGCACGACCACATCAACGATCCTTACGTGCGCATGGCCAAGCGCGACGGTTACCGAGCCCGCGCTGCCTACAAGCTGAAAGAGATCGACGAAGAGTTGCGCCTCTTGCGCCCGGGCCAGGTAGTGGTGGACCTGGGCTGCGTGCCCGGCGCCTGGAGCCAGTACCTGCGGCGCAAGTTCGCACCAGCCGGTGCGGCGGCGGGCGCGCTCAACGGCACCATCATTGCGCTGGACTTGCTGGAATTCGAGGCCATCGAAGGCGTGCAATTCATCCAGGGCGACTTTCGCGAAGACGCGGTTGCGGCACAACTGGTCGCTGCCTTGGACGGCAAGGCGGTGGACGTGGTGTTGTCGGACATGGCGCCCAACCTGTCGGGCATCGACGTTGCCGACGGTGCGCGCATCGCCCACCTGGTGGAACTGGCGGTGGAGTTCTGCACCCTTCACCTCAAGTCCGACGGTGCGCTGGTCTGCAAGACCTTCCACGGCAGTGGCTACAGCCAACTCGCCAAGCTCTTCAAGGACACTTTTCGCATCGTCAAACCCATCAAGCCCAGGGCGTCGCGCGACAAGTCCTCAGAGACCTTCCTGGTCGGAATGGGACTCAAATCGCGATAGGGTTCAGACATGCAGCGGCGAAGCCGCAAGCAATTGACGTCGACTCGACACGCTTTTCCGGGCTTCCGCCTGGGCTGTGCAGAGTTTCCCGGGGGCCTTGACTGCCCTAGAATCAGCCCCATATACCGTGGTGTCCGGTGCATCGAGTCCGATGCACCGTACCGCTGAACTGCAAGAAGGAGCCGCGGTGAACAATCAATGGTTTTCAAAGGTCGCTGTCTGGCTGGTGATTGCACTGGTGCTGTTCACCGTGTTCAAGCAGTTCGACCGCGGTGCGACGCTGGGTAACCAGATTGGTTATTCCGAATTCCTGGATGAAGTGCGCAACAAGCGCGTCAAGGCCGTCACGCTGCAAGAAAACCCGGGCGGTGGCACCGAGATCATCGCCATCACCACCGACGACAAGCGCCTGCGTAGCACCGCCACGTTCCTGGACCGCGGCTTGGTAGGTGACCTCATCAGTGCAGGCGTCAAGTTCGACGTCAAGCCGCGTGAAGAGCCCAGCATCCTGATGAGCATCCTCGTCAGCTGGGGCCCGATGTTGCTGCTGATTGGCGTCTGGATTTACTTCATGCGCCAGATGCAGGGCGGCGGCAAGGGCGGCGCCTTCAGCTTCGGCAAGAGCAAGGCGCGCATGCTCGACGAAGCCAACAACACCACCACCTTTGCCGACGTCGCAGGCTGTGAAGAAGCCAAGGAAGAGGTCAAGGAGCTGGTCGACTTCCTGAAGGATCCGCAGCGCTTCCAGAAGCTCGGCGGCCGCATTCCGCGCGGTGTGCTGCTGGTCGGCCCCCCTGGAACCGGCAAGACGCTGCTGGCGAAAGCCATTGCCGGTGAAGCGAAGGTGCCTTTTTTCAGCATCAGCGGTTCTGACTTCGTCGAGATGTTCGTTGGCGTCGGCGCGGCCCGTGTGCGCGACATGTTCGAGCAAGCCAAGAAGAGCGCGCCCTGCATCATCTTCATCGACGAAATTGATGCCGTCGGCCGCCACCGTGGTGCCGGCCTTGGCGGCGGCAATGACGAACGCGAACAGACGCTGAATCAGATGCTCGTTGAAATGGACGGTTTCGAGACCAACCTCGGCGTTATCGTCATGGCCGCCACCAACCGGCCCGACATCCTGGACCCTGCGCTTCTGCGTCCGGGCCGTTTCGACCGCCAGGTCTATGTCACGCTGCCCGACGTTCGCGGCCGCGAAGCCGTGCTCTTGGTGCACATGCGCAAGGTTCCGGTGGGGCAGGACATCCGCGCCGACATTCTGGCGCGCGGCACGCCGGGCTTCAGCGGTGCTGACCTTGCCAACCTGGTCAACGAAGCGGCACTTTTTGCCGCGCGCCGCAACGGCCGCGTGGTGGAGATGGTCGACTTCGAAAAGGCCAAAGACAAGATCATGATGGGCCCCGAGCGCAAGAGCATGGTGATGCCCGAGGAAGAGCGCAAGAACACGGCCTACCACGAAGCCGGCCATGCGCTTGTCGCACGCTTGATGCCCAAGACCGACCCGGTGCACAAGGTCACCGTCATCCCGCGCGGCCGCGCCCTGGGTGTGACGATGCAACTTCCCGAAGGCGACCGCTACAGCCTGGACAAAGAGCGCATGCTGTCCACCATCAGCGTGCTCTTCGGGGGCCGCATTGCCGAAGAAGTGTTCATGAACCAGATGACCACCGGCGCCAGCAACGACTTCGAACGCGCCACTGGCATCGCCCGCGACATGGTCACCCGTTACGGCATGACCGATGAACTGGGTCCGATGGTCTATGCCGAGAACGAAGGCGAAGTGTTCCTGGGTCGGTCGATCACCAAAACCACGACGATGTCGGAAGAGACGATGCGCAAAGTGGACGGCGTGATCCGCCGCATCATTGACGAGCAATACACCATCGCCCGCCGGCTCATCGAAACCAACAAGGACAAGATGCACGCCATGGCGCAGGCCTTGCTGGAATGGGAAACCATCGACGCGGAGCAGATCGACGACATCATGGGCGGCAGGCTCCCGCGCGCGCCGAAGGACTGGACCCCGTCCGCGTCAAAGACCGGCGGCACGCCGCCGCCGGTGGGCACGGACAGCGCGCCGGCTGCGGCCTGAAGCGCAGCCGTCGCTAACCAACATAACGGGGCTGCGGCCCCGTTTTTCGTGGATCTTTGCGCACCATGCACTGGCAAACCACACGCTTCCGCATCGACCTGACAAAGCCCCGCGTGATGGGCATCGTTAACGTGACGCCTGACTCCTTCTCGGACGGTGCCCGCCACAGCACGGTACATGCCGCGCTACGGCATTGCGAACTGCTGCTGGCTGAAGGGGCGGACCTGCTCGACATTGGCGGTGAATCGACTCGGCCCGGCGCTTCATCGCCGGGTTTCGAAGCAGAACTGGCCCGCCTGCTGCCGGTGCTGCGCCATGCCGTCACGCTGGGGGTGCCGGTGTCGGTAGACAGCAGCGAGCCGGCCGTCATGCGCGCGGCGCTGGACCTCGGTGTGGACATCGTCAACGATGTGCGCTCCTTGCGCCGGCCTGGCGCGCTGGACTGCCTGGCCGCCCACGCCAGCGCCGGCATCTGCCTGATGCACATGCGCGGTGAACCGCAGGACATGGCCGGACTTGCGCAGTACGGCGATGTCGTGGCCGAGGTGCGCGATGTTCTGGCCACACGGCTGGCAGAGGTCTGCGCTGCCGGCATCGCGGCCGAGCGCGTGATGCTCGACCCCGGCATCGGCTTTGCCAAGACTGCGCAGCACAACCTGGCCTTGCTTGCGCGTCAGGCTGAACTGCAGTCGCTTGCAAGGCCTTTGCTCGTGGGTTGGTCACGCAAGGGAACGCTCGGCCTGATCACCGGCCGGCCGGTGCACGACAGGCTGGCGGCCAGCGTGGCCGCCGCGCTGGTCGCCGCAGACAAGGGCGCTGCTGTGCTGCGCGTGCACGATGTGGCCGCCACCGTTGACGCGCTGAAAGTCTGGCACGCTGCAAAAACCGGGCAGCTGCAGGTGGAATGAGCCCCAACAAATGCGCACAACGCAGTCCACCCGCGCCGTGCTTGCGGCCTGCAGCGCGGGAAAATGAAGAGAAGAGGGAGCCCCCATGAGCAGAAAATATTTTGGCACCGACGGCATCCGTGGCACGGTGGGCGACTTGCCCATCACGCCCGACTTCATGCTGCGCCTGGGCCACGCGGTGGGCCAGGTCCTGCGCCGCAACACACACAAGCCTTCGGTGCTGATCGGCAAGGACACGCGCATCTCGGGCTACATGCTTGAATCTGCGCTGGAGGCCGGCTTTGCGTCCGCGGGTGTCGATGTGCTGCTCAGTGGACCCTTGCCGACTCCAGGCGTGGCTTATCTGACGCGCGCGCTGCGCTTGGATCTGGGCGTGGTCATCAGCGCCTCCCACAACGCCTTCGCCGACAACGGCGTCAAGTTCTTCTCGGCGCGCGGCGAAAAGCTGCCCGATGAATGGGAAAGCGAAGTGGAAGCGGCGCTGACGCACGCGCCGAAATGGGCGGACTCTGCGGGCCTGGGAAAGGCCCGCCGCCTGGACGACGCGGGTGGCCGCTACATCGAGTTCTGCAAGAGCACGGTGCCGCACACCTTGTCGCTGCGCGGCATGAAGATCGTCGTCGATGCGGCGCATGGCGCGGCCTACCACGTCGCGCCAGCGGTGTTCCATGAGCTTGGCGCGTCGGTGGTGAAAATCGGTTGCAGCCCCGACGGCCTGAACATCAACGCCGGCGTCGGCGCCACGTCGCCGCAGGCCTTGTTGGCGGCAGTAGCCGAACACCGCGCCGACTACGGTATTGCACTGGACGGCGACGCCGACCGGCTGCAGATGGTGGACGCGCAGGGCCGCCTCTTCAACGGCGATGAACTGCTCTACGTCATGACCATGGACCGCATGGCCCAGCAGCGCCCGGTGCAGGGTGTGGTGGGCACCTTGATGACCAACATGGCGGTCGAACAAGCGCTGTCGCGGCGCGGTGTGCAGATGGTGCGTGCCAAGGTCGGCGACCGCTACGTGCTAGAAGAACTGGCTGCGCGCGGCTGGAGTCTGGGCGGCGAGAGTTCAGGCCACCTGCTGGCGCTGGACCGCCACACCACCGGTGACGGCATCGTCAGTGCGTTGCAGATTCTGCAGGCCGTGCGCCGTAGCGGCGGCACGCTGGACGCGCTGCTGGAAGGCGTGGCGCTCTATCCGCAGACGCTCATCAACGTGCGCCTGCGCGAAGGCAGCGACTGGAAGGCCAACGCCGCACTCACCGATGCCCATGAGACGGCTGTGCGTGCACTGGGTGATGCAGGCCGGGTGCTGATCCGCGCGTCGGGCACAGAACCCGTGTTGCGCGTGATGGTGGAAGCGCGCGACGGTGCCCTGGGCAGACACTGCGCCGAGCGCATGGCGGCAGCTGCCGCAGCGGGCTGAAGCTGCCGCGCCCACAGCGGGCGCGCGAACGGCTGCGTTCAACGCTTGGGTGGCATCAAAACCTTGTCGATGACGTGAATCACGCCGTTGGTTGCAGCGACATCGGCCTCTGTGACCACGGCTTCCTCCACGGTCACGAAGCTACCGGCTTTGCCGACCGCCACGTTGGCACCTTGCACGGTTTTCACGTTGCCGTTCTTCGCGTCGGCTGAGCTGACCTTGCCGGCCAGCACGTGATAGGTCAACACGGATTTGAGCAACTCCTTGTTGGCAGCCAGTTCAGCCATTGTCTTGGCTGGCACGGCTTTGAAGGCTTCATCACTGGGCGCAAACACCGTGAATGGCCCTGCACCGCGCAGCGTCTCGGTCAACCCCGCGTCGGCCAGCAGCTTCGTCAGCGTGCTGAGTTGGGGCGTGCGGGCTGCCGTGTCGGCAATGGTGGCCGGCGCCGGTGTGGTCGCGCAGCCGGCGGCGGCAGAAAACAGAACGATAGCGGTGACCAGCCACAGTGGCCTGCGGAAGAGGTTCATGGAGGTACTCCGGTTGGCAGTTTTAAGCAAGCACTGGACGCTAGAGTTGCTTCATGACTATTTGGTGACGCTGATGTGTCTTTGTGACAGGCGGGTGCGCATCGGGTCTTTCTGTCACAGCCTTGTCATGCGGCATTCCTAGAGTCCAAACATTGCCAACTTCCGCACATGAGGCTCCTGCCATGACCATGATTCGCTCTGCCTTCGTTTCCTGCGCACTGGCCCTTGCGGCGAGTGCAACATGGGCTCAGGACGTAACAGGCGCTGGCGCCACGTTTCCCGCGCCGGTCTATGCCAAGTGGGCCGACGCCTACAACAAGGCCACCTCGGCGCGCATCAACTACCAGTCGGTGGGTTCGGGTGCCGGCATCCGGCAAATCAAGGCGAAGACCGTTGACTTCGGCGCCAGCGACATGCCGCTGACCGACGCCGATCTGGCCAAGGACGGGATGGTCCAGTTCCCCACCGTGATCGGCGGCGTCGTGCCGGTCGTCAACATCAAGGGCATCGCTCCGGGCCAGGTCAGGCTCACCGGCGAGGTGCTGGGCGACATTTTTCTCGGCAAGATCACGAAGTGGAACGATGCTGCGCTGACCGCGCTGAATCCCGGTGTGCCGCTGCCCGATGCGGCGATCGCGCCGGTTCGGCGTGCCGACGGTTCCGGCACCACCTTCATCTTTACCAACTATCTGTCGAAAGTGAACGCCGAGTGGAAGGCCAAAGTTGGTGAAGGCACCGCCGTCAACTGGCCCGTGGGTGCGGGTGGCAAGGGCAACGAAGGCGTGGCGGCGTTTGTTCAGCGCCTGCCCAACTCGATTGGTTATGTTGAGTACGCCTACGTCAAACAGAACAAGATGACCTACACGTTGATGCGCAACAGGGACGGCGTCTTTGTCGCACCCGATGATTCCGCATTCAAGGCCGCTGCAGCCGGCGCCGACTGGAACAAGACCTTCTACCAGATCACCACTGACCAGCCCGGCAAGACTGCATGGCCCCTGACCAACCCGACTTACATCCTCATGTACAAGTCGCAGGACAAACCAGTCAGCGCTGCCAACGCGCTCAAGTTCTTCGATTGGGCTTTCGCCAACGGCGACAAGATGGCCGACGACCTGGACTACGTTCCGCTGCCTGACGCCGTAAAGGCGCTGGTTCGCAAGCAATGGGCTGAACAGATCAAAGACACGAGCGGCAAGGCGATCACGTACAAGTAAGCGCTCGGCTTACTGCTCGAGAGGGAGGACGCCGTGGCCGCTACACTGCCCGCCAGCCCATACAACGAAAAGATCAGGATGGAGCGCGATTCTCCGATGGGTGATCCTTCCCCGCGCCGGCGCGTGATGCCGTGGGCTGATGCTGCGTTTTCACTGTTGGCGCACGGGGCTGCCTGGATCACGCTGCTGCTGCTGGCGGGCATCATCGTTTCGCTGTTCATCGGTGCCATGCCGGCGATCCGCGAGTTCGGGCTCGGCTTCCTGGTGTCTACTGAATGGGACCCGGTGCAGCTGAAGTTCGGCGGCCTGGTGATGATCTACGGCACGCTGATGACGTCCTTCATCGCGCTCTTGATCGCCATGCCGGTGAGCTTCGGCATCGCCATCTTTCTGACCGAACTTTCACCCAAGTGGCTGAAGCGCCCGCTGGGGGTGGCGATTGAACTGTTGGCGGCCGTGCCTTCCATCGTTTACGGCATGTGGGGCCTGCTGGTCTTCGGGCCTATCCTGGCCACCTACGTGCAGCAGCCGTTGCAGACGGCGTTCGATGGCGTGCCGGTGCTGGGTGCGCTGGTGTCGGGGCCGCCAGTGGGCATCGGCATCCTGTCGGCCGGCATCATCCTGGCAATCATGGTGATTCCGTACATGTCGGCCGTCATGCGCGATGTCTTCGAAACCACGCCTGCAATGCTGAAGGAATCAGCCTATGGCCTGGGATCCACTACGTGGGAAGTGGTCTCCAAGGTCGTGCTGCCGTACACCAAGACTGGCGTTGTCGGCGCCGTCATGCTGGGGCTGGGCCGCGCGCTGGGGGAGACGATGGCAGTGACCTTTGTCATCGGCAACTTCAACCAGCTGGATTCACTTTCGCTATTTCAGGCCGCCAACAGCATCACGTCGGCGCTCGCCAATGAATTTGCGGAGGCGGGTGAAGGCCTGCATCAAGCATCGCTGATCTACCTGGGCTTGATCCTGTTTTTCATCACCTTTGTCGTGCTGGCATTGTCGAAGGCTTTGCTGTCGCGCTTGCGCAAAGGCGAAGGGAGCCGTTCATGAACCGATGGGCCGTTCTTGAGGCGAACACCGCATTGCGAACTACCGAGGTTTTGAAGTGAGCACTGCATTCGCAACCCTTGACGCCCAGCGGATGGGCCTGCACCGCAAACGCAAGGTGATCAATGCCGTGGCACTGATGCTGGCGCTGGCGGCGATGGCCTTCGGCGTTTTCTGGTTGATCTGGATCCTGGTCGAGACCGTCCGCTTGGGCGTCGGCGGCCTGGCGTGGTCGGTGTTCACAGAATCCACGCCACCGCCGCAAGCGGAGGTTGGCGGTCTGGCGAACGCGATCGTCGGCTCTTTGCTGATGGTGTCGCTGGCCACTGCACTGGGTACGCCCATCGGCGTGATGGCCGGTGTGTACATGGCCGAATACGGCAAGCGAACCTGGCTCGGAACGGTGACGGGATTCATCAACGACATCCTGCTGTCCGCACCCAGCATCGTCATCGGGCTCTTCATCTATTCGGTCGTGGTCGCCACCACCAAGACCTTCTCGGGTTGGGCGGGTGTGCTGGCACTGGCGCTGATCGTGATCCCGGTGGTGGTGCGCACCACCGAAAACATGCTCAGCCTGATCCCCAACGCGCTGCGCGAAGCAGCCTATGCGCTAGGCACGCCGAAGTGGAAAGTCGTCATGTCGGTGACGCTGAAGTCGGCGCGTGCGGGTGTCATCACCGGCATCATGCTCGCGCTGGCGCGCATTGCCGGCGAAACGGCGCCGCTGCTGTTCACCGCGCTGTCGAACCAGTTCTTTACCGCCAACATGAGCCAGCCGATGGCCAGCCTGCCGGTGACGATCTTCAAGTTTGCGATGAGCCCGTACGAGAACTGGCAGCAACTGGCTTGGGCGGGGGTCTTCCTCATCACCGTCGGTGTGCTTGCGCTCAATATCCTGGCGCGCGTGCTGTTCAGAAACAAGCAATGAGGCAACCTTCCGCCATGGATACCCGAGTCAACTTGCCGGCGAGTGAAAAGGTCAAACTCGCCGTCCGCGACCTGAACTTCTACTACGGCAGTTTCCATGCCTTGAAGCACATCAACATAGATATTCCCGAGCGCAAGGTCACTGCCTTCATCGGGCCGTCCGGCTGCGGCAAGAGCACGCTGTTGCGCACCTTCAACCGCATGTTTGAGCTCTACCCCGAACAGCGCGCTGAGGGCAGCATCGCGCTGGACGGTGAAGACATTCTCAAGAGCAAGATCGACGTCACGCTGATTCGCGCCAAGATCGGAATGGTCTTTCAGAAGCCCACACCGTTTCCGATGTCGATCTACGACAACATCGCCTTCGGTGTGCGCTTGTTCGAGAGCCTGCCGCGCGTGGAAATGGACGAACGCGTGGAATGGGCGCTGAAGAAGTCGGCGCTTTGGAACGAGGTCAAGGACAAGCTCAATCAAAGTGGCGCCAGTCTGTCCGGCGGCCAGCAGCAGCGCTTGTGCATCGCACGCGGCATCGCCATCAAGCCGGAGGTGCTGCTGCTGGATGAACCGTGTTCGGCGTTGGACCCCATCAGCACCGGCAAGATCGAAGAGCTGATTCACGAACTGAAGAGCGATTACACGGTGATGATCGTCACCCACAACATGCAGCAGGCCGCGCGCTGCAGCGACTACACGGCGTACATGTACCTTGGCGACCTGGTGGAATTCGGGCCGACCAATGAACTTTTCATGAAGCCTAAAAAGAAGGACACCGAGGACTACATCACCGGGAGATTCGGATGAGCGACAAACATCTGTCCACACAATTTGATGCTGAACTGGGTGGCATCTCGGGCCGTGTGCTCGAGATGGGTGGCCTGGTTGAATCGCAAGTCGCGCAGGCCGTGTATGCGCTGACCAACTTCAGCGAAGAAACCGCAGCCCATGTGCTGCAGCAGGAAGAGCGCGTCAACCAGATGGAAGTCGAGATCGACCGCGATCTGTCGGCCATCATCGCGCGCCGCCAGCCGACCGCGCGCGACCTGCGGCTGCTGATCGCCGTCAGCAAGACCATTGCCAATCTGGAGCGTGTCGGTGACGAAGCTGCGCGCATCGCTCGCACGGTGCAGCGGCTGATCAACACGGGCGTATCGACCCGGCTGCGCCTGCCGGTGGCCGACCTCAGCTTCGAGGCCGACCTGGCGATTGCACAGCTGCGCAAGGCGCTCGATGCATTCGCCCGCCTGGACACCGGCAAGGCGCTGGAAGTGTTGAAGCAGGACGACCAGATCGACCAGGAATTCGACGGCCTGCTGCGCAAGCTCATCACCTACATGATGGAAGACCCGCGCACCATTTCCTCCAGCATCGACCTGATCTTCGTCGCCAAGGCGATCGAGCGGGTGGGCGACCATGCCAAGAATCTTGCGGAAGCCATCATCTATGTCGTCAAGGGAACCGATGTGC
>JAYSYB010000407.1:0-4463 GCA_043716775.1 Rubrivivax sp. | reverse complement strand
CTTTGAGGACGAGGAACTGCTCGCCTTCCACGACATCAACCCATGGGCACCGGTGCATGTGCTCATCATCCCCAAAGCCCACATCGCCACACTGGCCGAGGTGGGCCCTGAACACGACGCGCTGCTCGGCCGCATGCTGGGCTTGGCGCCACGCTTGATGAAGGAACTGGGGGTGATCAACGGTTTCCGCACGCTCATCAATACCGGGCCCGACGGTCACCAGGAGGTTTACCACCTGCACATGCACGTCATCGGCGGCCCCCGGCCCTGGGCCAAGGGCTGATATAGGCGCGTCGTGAGTGTGGTGGCGGGCCCTGTCTCTGCCGCCTCGTAGAATTCGAAGCTCAGCCTTTCCTAGGAGAAGTGATCATGGGTTCGTTCAGCATCTGGCATTGGCTGATCGTGTTGCTGGTTGTCGTGGTCATCTTCGGCACCAAGAAACTGCGCAACATCGGTTCTGACCTTGGCGGCGCCGTCAAGGGTTTCAAGGACGGCATCAAGAGCGGCGGTGAAACGACCGAGGCAGATGCCGCCGTGCCTCCGCCACAGCAAGTGTCCACCGCCAAGCGCGTGGACCCGAACACGGTGGACGTGGAAGCCAAGACGAAGAGTTGATGTCGCGACCACTGACGACAACGATGTTGATGGCCACGCCGTGACTGCATGATCGACTTCGGTTTCGACAAGATCGCCCTGATCGGCGCCGTGGCGCTGATCGTCATCGGGCCCGAAAAATTGCCCAAGGTTGCCCGCACGGTGGGCCACCTGTTCGGCAAGGCGCAGCGTTATGTGTCCGACGTGAAGGCCGAGGTCAACCGCTCGATCGAGCTCGACGAGTTGAAGAAGATGCGCACGCAGTTTGAAGACGCCGCGCGCAACGTGGAAGAGAGCGTGCGCAATGAAGTGAACGACGCCAAGTCGTCCTTCGACACCGACTGGAACAGCGCGACCGGAAGCAACCCTTCCATCGGCTACGACGGCGCCCACACCGAAGCCCTGGCGTCGCCGCCACCCAGCTACAGCCGCCCGAAAAAGAACTGGCGGCTGAAGAAAGGCGCCATGCCGCAGTGGTACAAAAACCGCCAGGGCATCCGCACCAAAGCACTGTCAGGCGCGGCGCGTGTGGCACGCTTCAGGCCGCAGGGTGTGAAGGCACCCTGATGGCTGGTGAAGAGAAAAAAGACGAACTCGAAGGCACCGAAGCCCCGTTTGTCTCGCACCTGATCGAACTGCGCGACCGGCTCATCCGCGCCGTCATCGCCATTGCCTGCGCCTTCGCCGTGCTGGCTTTCTGGCCCGGCCCGTCGGGCCTGTACGACCTGCTCGCCGCACCGCTGGTGGCGCACCTGCCCAAGGGCGCGACGCTGATCGCCACCAACGTCATCTCCCCGATCCTGGTGCCGCTGAAGATCACGCTGATGGCGGCCTTCATGGTGGCGCTGCCGGTGGTTCTGTATCAGGTCTGGGCCTTCGTCGCGCCGGGGCTGTACTCCCACGAGAAGCGCCTGGTGCTGCCGCTGGTGGTGAGCAGCACGCTGCTCTTCGTGGCGGGGGTGGCGTTCTGCTATTTCCTGGTGATCCCGGGCATGAGCAAGTTCATCCAGGCCTTTGCGCCCACCACCATCACCGCCGCGCCTGACATCGAGCAGTACTTCGGCTTCGTGCTGACACTGTTCCTGGTGTTTGGCATTGCCTTTGAAGTGCCGATTGCGGTGATCGTGCTGGCGCGCATGGGCATCGTGACCATCGCCCAGTTGAAGCAGGCGCGCGGCTACTTCGTGGTCGGCGCCTTCGTCGTGTCGGCCGTGGTGACACCGCCAGACGTGATCTCGCAGCTGGCGTTGGCCATCCCGATGTGCATCCTGTATGAGGTGGGCATCGTCGCGGCGCAGATGTTCATCAAGCACACGAAGGCGCCGGATGCCGAGGGTGTGGCTGGAGACAAGCCGACTGCCTGAAACATATGCGTCGCGCGTCGCGGCGGGCGGGCGGCGGGCGGTGCCGCTCTGGACTCACCAGACGCGAAGCGAGATCACTTCACCCAAGTGTTCAACTGAATGATCGGCAGCAAAACCGCCAGCATGATCAGCACCACCACAATGCCCATGCCGACGATCAACAGCGGCTCCAGGATCGTGGCTGCGCCCATCGCTCGGCGTTGCACCTCTGCCGACATCTGCACCGACGCGCGCTGCAGCATCAGCGGCAGCTGTCCGGTCTGTTCCCCCAGCCGCGCAAACATCGACAGCAACCCCGGAAAGCGTTTCTTGGCTGCCAGGGCAGACGCCAGCGGCGCGCCTTCCCGCACCTGCGCCAACGCGTCCAGCGCGTCGCTGCGCATCGCCCGGTTGCCCAGCGTTTCGGCCGCCGCCTGCAAGGCCTTGAGGATCGGCACGCCGGCCCCCGCCAGCATCGCCAACGTGCTGCCAAACCGCGCCGCGTTGTAGCCGCGCGCCAAGCGGCCGATCAGCGGCAGGCGCAGGAACGCGGCGTCGCTGCGTTCACGGAAAGCTTCGGCGCGCCGCGCCAGCGTGAACATCACACCACCGCCGACTGCCAGAACCGCGACGGCCCAGCCCCACTGGCGCACGAAAGCGCTGATGGCCAGCATGGCCACCGTCAACAGCGGCAGCGCGCGCTTGGAGCTGGCAAAGGTGTTGGCGATCTGCGGCACGACCCAGGTCACAAGCACGATGACGATGATGAAAGCCACCAGCGACACGATGGCCGGGTACAGCATGGCGCCCAGCACCTTGGTGCGCAGCGCCTGCTGCTGTTCCAGGTCGTCCGCCAGCTTGTCCAGCACGGCACCGAGCGCGCCGCTCTGTTCGCCGGCCGCCACCACCGCGCGGTAGATGTCGTCGAACTCGCGCGGCGCGGTAGCCAGCGCGCGCGCAAAGCTGCTGCCGGCGTTGACCTCGCTCTTCAGGTGCGCGACGAGCTCACGCTGGCGGTCGGTTTCCGATTCATCGGCCAGCGCAGTGAGCGCCCGTTCCAGCGGCAGACCCGATCCCACCAGGCCCGCCAGCTGGCGCGTCCAGACCGCGCGGCCGGTGGTGGAAAAGACGCGGCCGGTAAAGCGTGCCGCGCTGCCATCGGTGGTGGCTGTGGTCACCGGCGTCACCACCAGCGGCACCAGCGCACGCGCCCTCAGTTGGGCACGCGCGGTCTTGGCATTGTCGGCTTCCAGCAGGCCGCTGGCGGGCTTGCCTTTGGCGTCGAGGGCTTCGAATCGGTAGGCGGGCATGGGCGCTCAGGCAGGGTCAGTCACTGAATCAATCGCTGATCAATGGCTCAGTCGCGCGTCACGCGAATGACCTCTTCCAGCGACGTGATGCCGGTGCGCACCAGCCGTTCGCCATCTTCCCGCATCGACTTCAACCCCGCCGCTTCGGCTGCGACAAAGAGCTGGCTCTCGGCGGCGCGGTTGTGGATGAGCGAGCGCACTTTTTCGTCGGCCACCATCAGCTCGTACACGCCCGTGCGGCCCTTGTAGCCGGTGCCCG
This sequence comes from Rubrivivax sp., assembly GCA_043716775.1. Lineage (GTDB taxonomy): Bacteria > Pseudomonadota > Gammaproteobacteria > Burkholderiales > Burkholderiaceae_C > Rubrivivax. The sequence continues at coordinate 957 of JAYSYB010000407.1, read as the reverse complement.
AGCAGTGCGGGCACCCCACCGGGTGCCAGCGCCCGGTTTTCTGATCAGACGCGTCCTGCGTCTTGCACAGCGGACACAACTTGCGCACCAGCCGCTGCGCCAGCACACCCAGCAGACTGCTGCTGAGCAGGAAGGGTTCGACACCCATGTCCACCAGACGCGTCACGCTGCTGATGGAGTCGTTCGTGTGCACGGTGGCCAGCACCAGGTGGCCGGTGAGGCTGGCCTGGATGGCAATCTGCGCGGTTTCGAAGTCACGAATCTCGCCGATCATGATCACGTCCGGGTCCTGGCGCAGGATGGCGCGCAGGGCTTTTGCGAACGTCAGGTCGATCTTCGGATTCACCTGGGTCTGCCCAATCCCCTGAAGTTCGTATTCCACCGGGTCTTCGGCCGTCAGCACGTTGGTGGTGGCGGTGTTCAGGCGCGAGAGGCTGGCATACAGCGTGGTCGTCTTGCCCGAACCCGTCGGCCCCGTCACCAGCACGATGCCGTGCGGCTGCTGCACCAGTTTGTCAAAGGCGCGCAGCACCTCGCCGTCCATGCCCAGGCCTTCCAGCGTGAAGCGGCTTTCGCTCTTGTCCAGCAGCCGCAACACCGCGCGCTCACCGTGCGAAGACGGCAGCGTGGACACCCGCACGTCGATGGCGCGGCCGCCAATGCGCAGGCTGATGCGGCCGTCCTGCGGCAGGCGTTTTTCGGCGATGTCCAGCTCGGCCATGATCTTCAGGCGCGAGATCATCGCCGCGTGCAGCGCCTTGTTGGGCTGCACCACTTCGCGCAGCGTGCCGTCGACGCGAAAGCGCACCGAGCTGCTGCGTTCATAGGGCTCGATGTGGATGTCGCTGGCGCCGTCTTTCGCGGCCTGCGTCAGCAGCGCGTTGAGCATGCGGATGATGGGCGCGTCGTCGGCCGCTTCCAAAAGGTCTTCGACGGCCGGCAGCTCCTGCATCATGC
>JAYSYB010000406.1:0-4472 GCA_043716775.1 Rubrivivax sp. | reverse complement strand
GTGTTGTCCAGGTAGCTGGCCACGCTCTTGGCACCGGCCACCATGTTGCGGTGGCTCAGCACCACGCCCTTGGGGCGGCCGGTGGAACCGCTGGTGTAGAGGATGGCGGCGATGTCGGTGTCGATGACGCGGTGGCCCAGCGTGGGGGAGCCGGCAGGCGCAGACATAATTTCCACCCAGTGGTGCAGCACCACCATGGGCGGCAGGTCTACCGGTTGCCGCGACGGCTCCGTCAGCACAACATGGCGCAAGCCCGGGCAAGTAGCCAGCACCGGTGACAACAGCGCCAGCCGCTCGGGCGAGGTCACCAGGACCGCCACGCCGCAGTCTTGGGCAATGAACGCCACCTGCTCAGGCTTGAGCAAGGGGTTTATCGGCACGAACACGCCGCCCGCGGCGGCGGCACCGAAGCTGGCCACCACCGTCTCGAACCGCTTTTCGAGGTAGATGCCCACACGCCCGGCTCGGGGCAAGCCGAGCTGCCGCAGGCCGCTGGCGAAGCCACCCACGTCGGCGTGCAGCGCGCCATAGCCCAGCGTTTGTGCGCCGTAGATCAAGGCAGGCGCGTCGGCCTGGCGCTCTGCGGCGGCGGCGATCAACTCATGGAGCAAAATGGATTCGGGCATGAAGCTGGGCGCAGGGACGGTCAAGGCGCCAGTGTTTGACGGGTTCGCAGACTCTAGCCTGCGCTGATGCCATCGAAACCTTGACCGGCGTGACCAAACGCATGGCCTGAACCGGTGAGCGGCAAGATTGCCGGGAGCAGTGCAAGCGGGCGCCAACAACGCCACGCAATTGGCGCCCGCGAGGCCGAGGACTGTCCGTACGCGCAGGTGGGTGCCTAGAATCCGGCCTTGACCTTGGGCATAGCGGTCCCGGGATATTCGATTGCTGCTCTTTTCCTGTCGACTGGACCTGATCTTGGACACACGAACCGAAATTTTGCGCATCCTCGATGAGGTGCTGAGCCTGGGCGGCCGCGCGATGAAGTTCAGCGCCGAAACCCCGCTGCTGGGCGCCATCCCTGAACTGGATTCGATGGCCGTGGTGACGCTGATCACCACGCTGGAAGATCGTTTCGGCATCATGGTGGACGACGACGAGATCAGCGGCGACACCTTCGCCACGGTGGGCAGCGTCACCGACTTTGTCGCTGGCAAGTTGGGCGCCTGAGCCGCTGGCCACTCGCTCAGCACAACGCCATGCCGCCCCCGTTGGACGCGTTCTTCCAACCCGCGCCCGAAGGCGGGCAACGCCTCTACCTGCACCACACGCCGCCCGAAGGGATGGCCTTGAAGGGGGCCGTGGTGTATGTCCACCCCTGGGCCGAGGAAATGAACAAGTGCCGCCGCATGGCGGCCCTGGCCAGTCGGGCGCTGGCCACTGAGGGCTGGGCGGTGTTGCAGCCCGACCTGCTGGGCTGCGGCGACAGCAGTGGCGACTTCGGCGATGCCACGTGGGAAGCGTGGGTCGATGACATCGCGCGCGCCGCGCACTGGTTGCAGGCCCGCCACCCGGGCGCACCGCTGTGGCTGTGGGGCTTGCGCTCGGGGGCCCTGCTGGCTACCGCCGCCTCCCCCCGCATTGGCGGGCCGCTGAACCTGCTGTTCTGGCAGCCGGCGCTGCAGGGCAAAGCGCTGCTGCAGCAGTTCTTGCGCCTGAAGGCAGCGGTGCAGTTGGCATGCGGTGGGGGCAAAACGATCCTGGACGCGGCGCGTGCCGACCTGGCGGCTGGGCGTCCGGTCGAAGTGGCAGGCTATCGTTTGCCCGCTGCCTTGGCGCAGGGCCTGGAGGCCGCCACGCTGGTGCCACCAACACCAGAAGCGGTTGGGCCCGGGCGGCTGGTGTGGCTGGAAGTTTCAATCCAGTATGAACCGACGCTGGCGCCCGCGGCGCAGGCCGCCTGGCCGCGCTGGCAGGTAGCAGGATGGCAAGTGCAGGGCCACGCGGTGCAAGGCCCGGCATTCTGGCAAACCACCGAAATCGAAGACGCCCCCTCCCTGCTGGCCGCAACCGTGGCGGCCCTGCAGGGCGATTCAGTCATCAGCGCGGCGGTCGGTGCCGCTACGCCGATGGCCGTGTCCGCATGACCACGGCGTCGACCTCGGCTTCGTTGCCGGCTTACCGCGAAAGTGTGCGGCTTCTGGCCTGCGAGGGCGATCACCTGCTGGCCATCGTGGCAGAACCCAGGCGTCCGCCCAGCGGCGACCTGGGCGTGGTCATCGTCGTGGGCGGGCCGCAATACCGTGCCGGCAGCCACCGCCAATTCGTGCAGCTGGCGCGCGCCCTGGCAGCTGCAGGCACCTGCAGCCTGCGCTTCGACGTGCGGGGCATGGGTGACAGCACCGGCGCGCAGCGCAGCTTTGAGCACCTGGCTGCCGACACGGGTGCGGCCATCGACGGCCTGCTGGCCGCGCAGCCCCAGTTGCAACGGGTGGCACTGTGGGGGCTGTGCGATGGCGCCAGCGCCGCGCTGCTGTACCTGCACGAGCGTGCCGACCCACGCGTGGCCGCGCTGTGCCTGTTGAACCCCTGGGTGCGCAGCGAAGCCAGTCTGGCGCGCACCCATGTCAAGCACTACTACCGCCAGCGGCTGATGCAGCGTGAGTTCTGGGCAAAGCTGGTGAGCGGGCGCGTGGCCGGCGCCGCGCTGCGCAGCTTGTGGAGCAATCTGAAGGCTGCGCGTGCCCTTTCGCCACCCGCGGCCAACCTGGGCGAACGGGGTCACGCCACCGCCGCCGACTTCCAAACCCGCATGGCACAGGCCTGGCAGCGCTTCACCGGCCCCGTGCTGCTGGTGTTGAGCGGCCAGGACCACACCGCCCGCGAGTTCACCGAGTACGTTGGCAGCAATGCAGCCTGGCGCGGCGCGCTGTCCCGAAGCAATGTGCAGCGCAGCGACATGGCACAGGCCGACCACACCTTTTCAGCGCACGCTGATGAACAGCAGCTGGCCCGGCAAACGCTGGCGTGGCTGGGCCATTGCGCCTCGACATGAGGCCGCACACGTGGCACTGACGATCCATCGGTTCGATCCCAGCGACTGCCACTTTCCGCCGCCCCGGTGGCCGATGTGGCCGGCGTTGCACCGGGGCAGCTTCAGGCGCTGGACCTGGCCTGCAGCTTCCCCAACCGAGGCGCCATCCGGCACGCCGCGGGCGCGCGGTCGTTACGCGCTGCATGCCGGGCTCAAGGCATTGGGGATGGGCCCGGGCAGTGTCTTGCTGGCGCCGGCCTACCACTGCCGAAGCATGCTCGACGCCGCCATTGCGCTCGGCGCGAGCGTCCATTTCTACCGCCTGAATGAACGGCTGCAGCCCGACCTCGAAGACGTGATCCGCGTGTTGCAGTCGATACAGGCCAAGCCGCGCAACCAGGCTACCAGCGCCATCCTGGCAGCCCACTTCTTCGGCATCGAGGTTCCGCTGCAAACGTTTCGCGACTTGTGCGACCGCGAAGGCCTGGCGCTGGTGGAAGACTGTGCGCACTGCCTCGTCGATGGCCAAGGCCGACTGCCCGCGACGCTGCTGCCCGACGATGCGGTGTCGGGTATCGGCGGTTGGGGCGACATCGTGATCGCCAGCCCGTACAAGTTTCTGCCGCTGGGCGAAGGCGGCATGGTCTGGGCACGGCGGCCCGGTTTGAATGTCGAGCCAGGTCAGCACACGCCACTGCCGCACGAGCTGCGTGCGTCGGCACGGCTGCTGCGCAGTGCGCTGCAGGCGCCGGCGGCCGCGCCACGTACAGCAGCTGACCTGGACGGGCCAACTTCACCTTGCGGAAGAGACATCGTCGAAGACGACGGCGGAACGCACTCGGCGCACTTCGACCCCGTGCAAGCCGATGACCGCGGGGTGGCCTTCGCGCGTTGGCTGGCAGGCGGCTGCAAGCTGCGAAGCGTGGCGCAGCGGCGTCGCGAACGGTACCAGCAATGGCTGCAAGCCTGCCGGCCGTGGCAGTTGTGCGGCCTGTGCACGCCCGTGCACGACCCCCTGCCCGACGTGGCCGTACCCTACATGTTCGCGCTGCGCGTGCCCCTTGGCGCGCGGGTCTTTGCCCACCTTCGCAGCCACGGTGTGCCAGCAGGCCGTTGGGACGACACCGCCCAGGGCCCGGGTGGGACGCCCTGCCCCTGGCGCTTGACCCTGCTGCATCTGCCGGTGCACCAGGAGATCGAAGACGATGCGATGAACTGGATGTTGGGTGTCTTCGACCAGGCGATGGCCCGCCTGCAGGCCGCTGCCGCATGACCTGGCAACGCGTCTCGCTCGACACCGTGAACGGCCTGGGCCCCTACGCCGAGGCATGGGACCGCCTGAACCTGCGCCTGAATGGTGGGCACCCCATGTTGAGCGCCCTGTTCGTGCACAACTTGCTGCGAAAGTTCGGCGACGGCCGGCAGCAGCTGCTGGTGTACCGACGCGATGGGGAATGCAACGCGCTGTGCGTGGTTGAACCGCGCGGTGTGACCG
>JAYSYB010000405.1:0-13489 GCA_043716775.1 Rubrivivax sp. | reverse complement strand
GCCACCGCCCGTGGCCGCAGCAGCGCTGTGCGGCCCTGCCGCAGCAGCTCGGCACAGGCCTGGCCAACGCCGGCGTCAGCCAGCAGTTGCTCATGTGTCAGCGCACTTTGCCAGTCAGCTTCTGGGCGCACCGCGGGCAGCGCGTCTTCAGGCACCACGCCATCACCCGGGCCGCCGTGGAAGACCAGGCCTTCTGCGCCCAGCGTGAACGTGGTGGCGGTACCCGGGCCGGTGCCGGCCACGCACAGGCCCTGCGTGGCCAGGGTGGCCTGCCAGGCGCCGCCGGCCTTCGTTTCGGAGGCCTTGCCGGCTTGCTGCGCCTGGAGCTGAAGGTGCAGCGCTCGGGCGGCACTGAGCACCGCCGGTGCGGGCAGGCCCCACCCGGCCGTGGCCTGCGCCTGCTGCGGCGCGTCGTGCCACCACAGCGCAGCCTGCGCGCGGGCTTCGTCGGCATGGGCGGCCTGTTGCCAAGGCTCGATGTTGCCCAGGTCGGCGTGGGTTCTGGCCACGTCGCCGCCTTCCCGCGGCACCCAGCCCGACAGCATCTGCAGCAAGCCCGGCTGTGCGGCCCAGGCGCCACGCATCAGCTGCGCCTGCAGCAGCGGCCCGGCGTGCGTGCCCGCGGGCAGTGGCGATTCAATGTCGGCGCTGAGCACGCGCAGCGGCCACGCGGTGCCGTGGTCGGCGGGTGCCAGAAGCAGCAACTTGGCACCGGGCTGCGCACGCCAGCGTTGCCATAGCGCGGGTTGCTGCAGCGCCAGCACGCGCAGCAGCAGCGCGCCTTCGCCGTGCGCCAGCAGATGCACAGGGCCGCGCCGGGGGTGATCTTCGTCCAGGGCCTGATGCAGCCGCGCGGCCAGCGCCTGCGACGCGGCTTCCAGGCCGCCGCGCCAGTCATAGGCGCAAGGCAGCACGGTGAAGTCGCGTTGCAAGGCGGCGATGAAGGGCTCGGTGCCGGTGGCCATGTGGGCTTGCTGCGCGCTGGGTTGCGCCACGCCAGCAGGCCCTTGCGCCTGGGGCTGGGGCCACAGCCCGGGCCCGCCTGCGCCCGGCAACACGTTGGCCTGCAGGCCGGGCACCACCAGCACCACGCCCGCCGACGCGGGCGCGGCGCGCCGCGCGGCCAAGGTCGCGGGCGGCACGTCGGCTGCAAAGCCTTCGGGCGCGTCGTCCAGCAAGGCCGACACCACGGCCAGCGCGCTGCGCGGCTGCGTGAACCACGCAAAGTGCGCCGCCGCCGGGCCGCGTTCCACCCGCGTGTAGGTGCCTTGCGCGCGCGCGGCACCGCCCGGCACCGAGCGCGTCTGCACAACCAGGTCGCTGTCGCGCCAGCGCGGCAGGTCGGCCACCAGGGTTTTGTACCAGCCTTGCACATCGTCGGCGTCACCTGCCAGTACCACCAGGCGGCCCGGGTATGGCGTTGAGGGTTGGTTCAGCCAGGCCACAGTGGCACTGTCGGGCAGCATGGCGCGCAGACCGGGCAGTTGGGTGGGTGACCAGCGCCAGGTGGCGGCGGCCAGCAGCAGGTTTGACAGTGAATCGGGCACTGCGATCTCGGCCATGCCCAGGGCCCAGCGCAGCATGGACAAGTGGGCGCCCAGCCGCTGCGATGCCAGCGTGCAGCCGCGCACCGGCCCGGCCACGCGCACCAGGCGCTCCACGCGCAGCCTGCGCTGCGCCACAGTGGCGACCAGTGCCTGCAACGCGTGGCGTTCCATGGCGTCGTCGTCACCCTGAAAGTAGGCGATCTCGTCTGGCGTGAGCGTGGGCCGGGCGCAGGCGCGCGCCAGGGCTTCGGCCACCAGCGCGCCGCGGCCGTGGGCCAGCAGGTGCAGGCTGGCGCCCGGTGGGCACGCCAGCGCCAGCGCCAGCGCGTTGGCCAGCGGACTGGCGCTCAGCGTGGGGTGGTCGAAGGCGTAGATCTGCGTCCCGAAGCGCGCCTGCAGCCGGCCGGCGAGATCGGGCATGCGCTGCCACAGTGCGCCGAAGGTGACTTCGCAGTTCACGGCCAGGCCGTGCAGCAGCACCAGCAGCGGCTGCCGGGCGTTGGGCGCCGGCGGCGTGCGCGCGGATGTGGCTGCAGGCTTGGACGCCCTGGCCTGGCGCGCCGCACCTTGGGTTGACGCGCCGGCCGCCGCCGGGTTCGGCCCGCCAGGGAAGGGCCGCAACGTGGCCAGGGCCAGGCCGCGGTCCACCTGCGCCACCTGCGCAGCGAGCACCGGCTGCGTCGGCGCGGTGCCCAGCCGGCCCGTCAACACTTCCATGGCCGAGAGCACCGCGCTCGGGCCGCTTTCGCCCAGCCACGGCGCCAGTGACCGCCAACCGCCCTGCGTCACCAGCGTGAGCGTGGCGGGTGCTTGGGTGCCGTCGCGCTGCAGGTCGGTCTGCGCCAGCATCAGGTCGCGCGCGTCGGCCGGGTGCAGCACCAGGGTGGGGCCGTTGGCGAAGCTGAGCGCCACCACGTCTTCGCCCGGCGTGGCGCTCAGGCGTTGCATGTCGCTGCCACCCTCCACCACGTTCACGGCGTTGCTGGCGCCGGGCGCGGTGCTGGCCTGACGGCCACTGACGAAGAAGCCTACGCGGCCTGCCACCGTGCGCGCCGCCACGCTGGCGTTGATGTACTCGCGCTCATCGGCCAGCAGTTCACCCTGCAGGTGCGACTCGGCCTCGGTGAGCGCAGGGCCGCTGAGCAGCGCGTCGGGCACCTGGGTGCGGCGCCAGACATCGGCCGCGGCCGTCAGGCGCGCGCGCCATTCGGCCAGCGTCGCGTCGGCTTCGTCGAGCGTGTCGATGCCGTAGTCGGACAAGGCCTTGCCGGCTGCGGTCACCATCAGCACTTCGCCACCTTCGGGGGCGACGTCGGTGTCGCGAAACAGGCTCAGCACGCCGGCGGCCACCATGCGGTCGCGCAGCACCACGCCAGAGGCCCCGGACAGCGCGGGCAGCGTGGCCGCCTGCAGCCAGCGCAGCACGCGCAGCCGTGGCGTGCCGCTGCTGTCTTGCACCGTCAAGACGCGGCGCACGGTGTGCCAGGCCGCGGCCAGCTGAGGTTCGGCTAGCGCTAGGGCGACATGCCGCCGGTAAGGGCCGGCCACGTGGCCAAGGGTGTCCAGCGCCTGGTTGCTGAGCCAGCCGCGGCGGCGTTCCTGCCACAGCGCCACCAAGGCCAGCTGCAACTGCAGCAGCTCGCCGTGGCTGCCCGGCAGGGCTTCCAGCAGGCGTTCGGCCAGGCCGTTTTCAAGCAAGTGGCCGGTGAGCATTGCGGGCTGTTCCACGGCCTGCCGCATTTCGTCGCGCGCCATGGGTGCCAGCCGAAAGTGCATTTGCGCGATGTAGGGCGCTGGGGCCAGCAACCGTGACCAGTCGTCGTGAGCCAGGCTGCCGCGCGCCACCAGCACCAGCCGCCGGCTGCGCCCCAGGCCGCGCTGCAACTGCGCCACGCAGTCCAGCCGTCGTGCCAGCGGCAAGGCATCGGCGCCATGGGCAAAGCTGTCCAGGCTGTCCAGCACGATCACGTCCAGCCCGGCTTCCGGGGCATCGTTGGGTGGCGGGTCGGCCCATTGCGGTGGCTGGAAGGTTTGCGCGGAATCGAAGTCCAGGACCTGCACGCGTCTTGCCGGCACGCCGCGCGGGCCGCCTTCGTACAGCAGCGGCAGCAGGCCGGCTTGCACGAGCGATGTCTTGCCCACGCCGGCGGCACCTTGGATCAACACCACGGCGTGGGTGGACACGGCCAAGGCCAGCTCGTCCACCTGCGACGCACGGCCAAAGAAGTACTTCGCTTCGTGTTCGGTGAACGCGCGCGGGCCGGGGTAGGGGCTGGCGGCTGCCGGATCGGCTTCGGCGTCGGCGCTGCCTCTGCCCTCAGGCGCCACCGGCGTGCGCAGCAGGTGCACCAAGGCCTGGATGGCAGGGCCGGAGTCGGTCTGACGCAGGTCGATGTACTGCCGTTCCTCCAGGCCGAAGGAGCGCAGCGCCGATTCGTCGGCGCCGGGCAGCAAGACGGCGATGACGCGCATCTGCGGCCCGCGGCGGCGCGCACGCGCAAGCAGCTCTTCGCGCAGCCGTGTGCTGGCACCGCGGCCAAAGCACACCAGTAAGCTGGCGCTGTAGTTGAAGGCTTGCTCGATGGCACTGGTCCAGCCCTCGCCGAGGGGGATCTGGTCGACCAGGAAGGCATTCAGCCGCTCTGTCTTCAGCGCCGCAGCCAGGCTGCGCACCGCGTCGTTGTCGGCCAGCGAGTGGTCGATGAACACGTCGTAACCCGAAGACGTGCGGCTGGTGTCGGCCTTCAATGCCGCGGCCTGCGGCGTGGCCTTGCCATGCCAGTGCGCCAGCGCTTCGCCACGCCACTTCGCCAGGCGGTCGTCTTCGGGTGCGAGCAAGGTCAGCGCGTCGGCCAGGCGCTCGAAGGCCTGGTAGGCGGGCTTGGAGCGTGTCGGGTCGTCCAGGTAGTCGCCCACCTGGTGTTCGTCCACCGACAGCTCGGGCATGTAGGGCAGCGCCAGATCGCGCAGCGGAATCTTCAGCTCGGCCAGCGTTGCCGGTAGCGCCAGCGCGCCCATCACGTCTTCGAACTCGGCCAGGAAGGCTTCGCGCTTCTCGTGCCCTTCCTGCAGCCGCGCCGGCACGGCAAGAATCTGCAGCGGCCGCATGCTGCGCAGCGCTGCCACCGCCGAGCTGGCAAAGTCTTCGGCCACTGCGCGCGTGCCTTGCAGGTTCTGGTGGTTGGGGGCACACAGCAGCACCGCGGCGTCGGCCAGCTGGTAGGTGCACACGCCGCCCATCTCCGTCACGCCAGTGCGGCTATCCACCAGCACGGCGTCGTAGCCGTCCGGGCCCTGCCACTGCTGGCGCAGCCAGTCGAAGAAGCGGTCACCCTTCCAGTTGAAGAAGAAGTCCTGCCAGTCGAAGTTGCGCACGCGCTGCGCGTACTCGGTCTGCTTGTCGGCCGGCGCGCGGCTGCCGGCGGTGAGCAGGTCCACGCGGCCGCCACGCGTGCCCGCCACGCCGCGCGCTTTGAGGATGTAGTTGCCCAGCGTCTTGAAGCGCGGCTTGTGGAATTCGGCCGCGTCGCTCAGCGCCAGCCTGTAGTCGAAGATCAGATCCATCAGGCCCAGCGCCGCGCGCGGCGCCTCGGCACGGCCCTTGTCGTAGAAGTACAGCTCCAGGCCCGGGGCTTCGAGGTCGAAGTCCACCACCAGCACCCTGGCGCCGCGCCCGGCCAGCACGCGCGCCACGGCGGCCAGCGCCATGCTGCGGCCCACGCCGCCCTTGTAGCTGTAGAAGGTGTAGATCACGGCGTGGCCTGCGCCGCTGGCGGCGCCTGGCCGGCGAACAGCGCGTCGGCGTCATTCAAGGGCAGTGCGCCGCCGCCGTCGGTTTCCACCAGCAGGCGCGGGATGGCCAGGCGCAGCCAGCGCTGCAGCCGTGCATCGCTGTTCAAGGCCAGTTCGCACTGCGGGTCGAACTCGGCGCCGAAGCGCGTGACCAGCGGCGCCACGTTGAGGTGCGAGCCCTCGGCCAGCAGCTTGCCGGTGGCCTGCAGTGCGGGGTCGCAGGCGCTCAACAGCACCACGGCCGAGCGCGGCGCAGCCAGCAGCTTGAGTGCCGCGGAGCGCAAGGCCGGGTGCAGCAGTGCCACTTCGTCCACCACCACCAAGGCCCCGCGCGCCAGCATGCCTTCCACCGCGGCACGCGAGCCGTTGCGGTCGGTGAGATATTCGTCCAGCGCGTAGTGGTGCAGCAGGATGCGGGCGTCCTGCAGCTGGCTGCGCTCTCGCGTGCCGCGCTGTGCGTTGTTGATGTGGCCGACCACCGTGTCCACGGTTTCGGCCACGGTCGGGCCCTGGGCGCCAAAGTTGCACCAGTCCTGCGGGGCCGGCCCGTAGCAGCCCTTGGGCCATTGCGCTTGTGTTGGCCTGGCCGCTATAAACAGGCGCTGAAACTGAGCCTGCCGCACGGCGCGCATGTCGTCGTCGAACGCGGCGAAGCCGGCGGGCTTCAGCAGGCTGGCCACCTGCTTGTCGGTGGGGGCCAGCACCAGGCATCCCAGGCCCAGTCGTGCCTGCGTGGTGAGTGTGCGGCCCAGCGCCGTTTGCAGCTTGTCGTACCAGGCATCCACTGCCACTTCAGCCTGCGCGGCCATGGCCGCAGCTTCCAACTTCACATTCGGCGTCTGCTGCCAGTCTGCAGGCAGCGCGGCCAGGTCCAGGTCGTCGAGCAGCAGTGCGCCGATGTCGCCCCGGCGCTTGAGTGTGGCCAACAGGCGTTCAAAGTGCGGCTTGCGCAGAGGGTCCTGCAAGTACGCCAGCGAGCTCTTGCTCAGCACCACCGCCACCACCTGGCCAGCAGCTTGCTGGTCCTTCGCCTTGCCCATGGCGATGGCGGCCTCGGCCTGCACGGCCGCGTCGGGCGCGTCCACCTGGATGCCGTGTCTGCTGAAGAGCCCGGGCCGCAGCTTGCACAAGCGCTGCGCCAGCGTGTCGTCGCTGCCCCAGGCGCTGAGCAGGGCCACCGGCTTGAGCGCGCCGGACCAGACGCGCGACAGCTCCATCTTGGAACGCTGCGAAATGACGCGGCTGTGGTAGGCGCGTTGCGCCGCGCCAAGGGCGTCATTGAGCGCGACCTTCAAGTCGGCGAGGCTGGAGAACTCCAGAGCCTGCGCGCCCCTGTCCTTGCGCACGCGGTCGCGAAACTCCTTGATGCGCGCGGCGGTGGCCGTGCGGTTCTCGCTGTCGCGGTACTTGTCGTCACTGAGCGTGCGCAGGAACAGCAGCCGTGGCACCGGGCCGCCTTTTGTCCGGGTGAAGCACGACTCGTATTCGAGTTCGGTGATCGACTTGGACTTGGGGTCGCCGGGCGTGGGGGCGTCGTCGTCGGGCACCCAGCCGTAGCGGTGGCCGATGATGCCCACATAGCACTGCGCCTTGTGCACGTCGGCCAGGCAGTTGGCCACCGTGGACGCCTTTTCGTCGGCGCGGTAGGTGTCCTGCACCGGGCCGAACTTGCTGACGATGTCGCGCGCGGCGGCCCGCTCGGCTTGCAGGTCGTCCACGGTGGACGACAGGTAGACGCGGAACTCGGGCAGGTCGGCCATGGGTTTCCCAGCGCCTTCAGTGGCGCGACGCCAGCCATTGTCCGGGCGCACGCGCGGGCCGACAAGGCGGGTTCATCCGCTGCACAAGTGACGCGCCGCGGTTTGCCGTGCCACTCAACGTGGCCGGCAGGGAATGGGCGCTGTCAGGCGGTCAAGCCCGCAAACGGCCCGCGCCCCGTGGCCGCTGCCAGCCGCGCAGCGCGGGCGCCACGCCGGCGTCCACCATGCCCCATTTGAATCGCCAAGCGCGCATAGGAATTTCAACGGCATCTCGAAAGCCCGAGTCAGCCCTGGGTGGGCCCTGGGTGGGCGGTGCCTGCCTGGATGGTATGGAACTGGCGGTTGCGCCGTTGCCTTGTCCCGATTCGGCCGGCCCCCCGACGGTCGCTTGCGGCTAGTTCGGCCTTGATGTATCAGGGTTGACCCTGAGTCTTCCGGCGGCGAGCCGACCTACGGCGCAGCGCCACCCAGGCTACCGCCACGTAGCGCAGCCCGTGTTGATGTGCCTGGTGTCTGGGACGGCCGGTGCGGCTCAGGCGGCGAAGTCTTGCCGCGCCTCGCGCGCTTGGCCCCGGGGCGGCGGCTGCGGATCCAGCTCCAGGTGGGTAAGGATCTCTCGATCACCGGCCGCTCGAGGATGGCCGCGATGGTCTTGAGCTCGCCGCCGCCGCAGTTCGGGCGGTGCTGCATGTCGATATCGAACACGCGCTTGAGAAGCCACGGTGTCTTGAGCTTGAGCGCCACCTGACCCGCCGCGTTGAGCTGCACCCGTTCGTCCGAAAGCGCCGGTCGGGTGATGTAGCGGCACAGCTGCTCCAGACGCCTGCGGTCGTTCGCCTCAACCCGCACCGCGGCGAGCAGGCTGAAACCGTCGATGTCGGCGCACAGTGGCTGGCACACCGGGGCCTCGCGCGGCGTCGCGCCTCGCAGGGTCAGCACCTTCTGCCCGGCGCGGGAGCCGAAGGCGATGCGCCAGGGCTGGCGCGAGTTCCCTGCTCATCCAGCCCATTGCCGACCACATCTCTGGGATGACAACGACGCATCGTTGTTTCATGCAACGGGGCAGCCAGTGCGAGAGTTGCCTCGTGACCTGGCCCGCTAGGCAATGATGCTCACAGAAGTACTATGTCCGTAGTCAGCTACGGAGAGTCGCTTGAACCGGAATACGAATGGCCTCACCATTGGACAGCTCGCAGCCCTCGCCGGAGTCGGCGTGGAGACCATCAGGTTCTATCAGCGCAGGGGGTTGGTGCCAGAGCCGCCTAAGCCCGCTGGAGCCATACGGCGTTATGGCGCCGCAGATGTCGAGCGACTGCGCTTCGTGAAGTCCGCTCAGAGCCTTGGGTTCAGCCTGGACGAAGTGGCAGAGCTGCTGCGGCTGGAAGACGGCGCCCGGTGCAAAGAGGCCAGTTCCTTGGCCGAGTCCAAGCTGGCCGACATTCGCCGCAAGCTTGCGGAGCTGTCCCGCATGGAAGCGGCGCTCTCCGGTTTGGTCGCAGCCTGCCACGTGGGACGCGGCAGCATTTCCTGCCCGCTGATCGCGGCGTTTCACGCGCCCGGCTAAGTTCTTCATTCCACCAAAGCCAATCTTTTCTCAGGGCTTGACTGCGTAGTTCACTACGGCCTTACGCTGTTGCCATGAACGTTGAATCTCCTCCCCCCGACGACGCCCCGCGCACCAGCTCGGTGGCGCTGGCCGCTGCAGGATCGGCAGCTCTGCTGGCCTCTGCCTGCTGCGTCGCGCCGCTGGCCTTTGTCCTGCTCGGCATCTCCGGCGCGTGGATCGGGCAGCTTGCCGCCTTTGAGCCCTACCAGCCAATCTTCCTCGCCGCCGCTGCCGTCGCCTTATTCCTGGCCTGGCGAAAGATCTGGCGCGCTCCGGACTGCGCGGACGGCCGCGCCTGCGCCGCGCCCACAGCTAAACGCGCGCAAAAAGCGATCTTCGTAACCGTCGCCGTCTTGCTCGTCCTTGTCCTCGGCTTTCCGATTGCCGCCCCCCTGTTCTACTGAGGAACCCCATGCACAAGAACGTCCTTCTGATCCTGGCTCTGCTTGTCGCCGGCCCCGCGCTGGCCGCTACTCAGGCCGCGACCCTCTCGGTACCGACGATGAGCTGCGCGTCGTGCCCTGTGACCATCAAGGCCGCGCTGACCAAGATCCCAGGCGTCGCCTCCATCAAAAGCGACCTCGCTAAGCGGCAAACCACAATCGTTTACGACGACGCGAAGACGGACCTCGCGACGCTGTCGAAGGCCACCGCCGACGCGGGCTTTCCCTCCTCGGCAGTAAAGGCCGCAAAGTGACAGCCGAGCCCCAGCTCGACTCGACGATCACCTGCCCCGAGTGCGGCCACTCGAAGGACGAGACGATGCCCACCGACGCCTGCCAGTGGTTCTATGACTGCACGGGCTGCGCCGCTGTGTTGAAGCCCAAGCAAGGCGACTGCTGCGTCTACTGCTCCTACGGGACCGTCCCTTGCCCTCCTGTGCAGGAAACGGGTTCCAAGGGCTGCTGCGGCTGATCCGCGACCGCCTTCCGGCAAGACGATGAGCGATCCCTACGACCTCCTGGTGATCGGCGCAGGGACGGCGGCAATGGTGGCCTCCATGCGCGTGAGGGCGGCCGGCTGGCGCGTCGCCGTCGCCGTCGTCGTCGTCGTCGTCGACTCGCGCCCGCTCGGGGGGATCTGCGCGCTGCGCGGCTGCGACCCCAAGAAGAAGTTGATTGGGGGGACATCGGCGGTCGACCACGCGCGGCGCATGGGGGGCAGGGGCGTGGCCGGAGACGCCCGTGTGCGTTGGCGCGAGCTCATGGCATTCAAGCGATCCTTCACCGATCCGGTGCCGGGGAAGAACGAGGCGCTCTACGCTGACAAAGGCATTGACGCTTTCCGCGGTCACACGCGCTTCACGGGGCCGATCTCAGTCGAGATCGAAGGCGTCTGAGCGTTGCGCTCGAAGCATTTCCTCATCGCGTCGGGCGCAGTGGAGCGAAGGCCGAATGATCCGATCGCGAGGTGCTGCGCCGGGTCTGCCAGCGGGTTATGCCGCAGATGGACTTCAGCTGGGGCGGGTGGTGGATCATCGATGACACGGGGTTTCCGAAGAAGGGCAAGCACTCCGTGGGCGTGGCCCGGCGTACTGCGGGATGGTGGGCAAGCAGGACAACTGCCAGGTCGCGGTGAGCGTGTCGCTGGCGTGCGACCAAGGCAGCGTTCCAGTGGCGTGGCAACTCTATCTGCCCGAGGATTGGGCCGCGGACCCGATGCGCAGACAGCAGGCCGGCGTGCCCGAGCAATTGCGCTTCGCCACGAAGACGCGGATCGCGCTGGCACAGTGGCGCACCTTGCTGGCCGAAGCGCCGCACCACTGCGTGTTGGCCGACGCTGGCTATGGCGTGTACACCGCGTTTCGCCAGGCGCTAAGCGACATGGGTTTGCCGTACGCCGTAGGCCTGACCTCGGCGGTCGTGGTCTGGCCCCCTGGGATCGAGCCGCTGCCAACCAAGCCCTGCAGCGGCATAGGCCGCCCACCGGTAATACCGCGGCGCACCGCCCGGCGTCAGCCCATGAGCGTCAAGGCGTTGGCCCTGTCATTGCCGGTGCAGGCGTTCCATGCGATCAGTTGGCGCGGAAGGCACCAATGAGACGCTCAGCGGGCGTTTTGCGGCACTGCGCGTGCGCCACGCGGGCGGCAATGCCGGCAAGGCGCGGTTGCGTCCGCTTGAATGGCTGCTCATCGGGTGGCCTGCACATGAGCAAGAGCCGAGCAAGTATGTGTTGTCCACGCTACCCGAAGACACGCCGATCAACGAACTGGTACGCGCGGCTAATCAGCGCTGGCGCATCGAGCGCGACTACCAGGATCTGGAGCAAGACTTCGGGCTGGGGCACTACGAGGGCTGCGGCTGGCGTGGGTTCCACCACGATGCCAGTCTGCGCATCGCAGCCGACGGGTTCCTGATGGCCGAGAGACTCATTGCCGACAAGCCAATCTCCGGCAAAAAACACTTCGTCGAACGCCAAGTGCATGCCCTTCCCAAGGATTACGTCCCCCAAGGCCGCCCTGCGCGCGCAGCGGCAGGTGGACCATTCGATCACGACGCTGCGCCGCCTCAGCTACACACTGATCGCTCGCCTCGGGCAGTGCCGCCGCTGCGGCCGAGCAAGCGCAAAGCTACTCGTGTGACACAGCAAGACTAGTTCGTGATGAGGAGATTGATCGTAGCTACCTGGGCCGAATCGTATGTCGACGTTGCCACTAGCGTTACCGGAATCGACGCTGCTAGTCGGTATGCGGCGTACGTATCAACCGCAACGCTTGAGCGGCTCAAGGTAGTGGCCGTGATGGTGGCGCCCGCGTAGTACACCTGGGCACCGCCGCTGACGGCAGACCCCCCGACGTACAAGGTCCATACAGCAGACTCGCCCGCATCCAACGACACAGACTGGCCTGCACGCACTGTCAAATTTAACGAACCGCCCGATGCGACTGGCGTGTTGTTAACGAATTGGCCAGCGACAGTGACACCGATATTGAAGTTGCCTGTGGAGTCGACGTAAGCGCCACCACCACAGGCACTTAGGAATCCCGCAGCTGTAAACGCGGCGAGCAACGCGATCCATCGAGCCCTTCGCGAGCGGTCGATTAAAGCTGACGGGTTATTTTCAGCCCTCGTTTTTCGATTGATGGTCATACGAAGCCCTTGGATTGCGCTGAACAGCAGAAATGTGTAGCTACGCGATTGCTGCCAGCAAAACGAAATGCATCGAATAGCAAACCCCTAATGGCCGCGCATTCAAGTCTGCGAACGGACAGGCCGTTAGGCTGCAAATCCGTCAGCTCGCCTAAATTTTAGGAGACGACGCTTTGCCATGCGTTTCCCAACGCTTTCATGCCGCAGTAGGACGACAACGGTGACCCGCCTGTTACATGGCCTCACAGTTCAGCCCAGTCCGTGTTGCAGCGGGCCGTGAAGCACGCGCCTTGCGCATCGCATTTAGGTCGCCGAGCATGTCCTCGATGACTTTCAGTTTGTGGACGGCCAGTTCGCGGGTTTCAGCGCAGGCGCGGGCCTTGTCGAGCTGGAGCAAACTGCACACCTCGTCCAACGTGAAGCCCAGCATCTGGGCCCGTTTGATGAAGCACTTACGCTTGATCGCATCCAAGGCATAGCGGCGATGGCCGTCCGTCGATTTGTTCGGTTCGGCCATCAGGCCGCGGCGCCGGTAGTAGCGAATCGTCTCGACGTTGATATCCGTTTGGTTCGCCAGACGGCCTATCGTCAGCTCTGCTGTCAACTCAAACCCTTGACTTCGCACCATGGTACGGAATCTAAATTCCTTGCCATGTAGGAGGTTAGTCCCGGTGATGACAGCTTTCAGGGTAAAGAGTCCGTTGGTGGCCGGTGCGCTGACAGCCGTTGGTGCGTCCGTCTGTTTGGAGTTGCTGCCTAGGCCCGCACCTGGGCCACTAATCCGGCGCTTTTCGGGCGATGGCCGGCGGTGCGGCACGGCACCATTGCAGCGGCTCTCGGCTCATAGCCAGCGGTGCAGCGCCCGGAATTCCCGCGTGCGGCGCCGTTGCCGTGCGCCGGTGGCACACCGAACACCGGACGCTCACAACCCGTCCGATCTTTCACACTCAAGAGGATTCCAGCATGAAGACACGTTTTCTGACCGCCTGCGCTGCCGCCGTTGCCCTGGGTGCATCGTCCCTGGCCATCGCTGCGCCGGGCGAACGGGCCTTGGTCACAAAGTTCAAAACCACGTCTGTCGCCGTCTTCGCCACCGCCGAAGTCGGCGGCGTGCAATACAGCTTGACGGCGCAGAACTACGATGACCTGGACGGCGTGCAGCAGGCCATCATCGCCGTTGACCGCTTCGACTTCAACACCTTCACCAGCAGCTTCGTGATCTGCTTTGGCCCGCGCTTTGCCGGTACGGTGACGGTGAACAAGACCAGCGGCGCCGCCAACGTCAGCGCCACTCTCGATCCTGCAGCGGCGGATTGTTACGGCACCAACAGCACGGCCTTGACCCTCAGTTTGAATGGCCAGCCCACAGGCAACTTCAGCACTTCGGAGACCGGCACTGCGGTGACGCACACGCTCGAAGGCGTGACGCGGGTCCAAAGCCAGAGCGACGCCTTCGACCAGAACTTCACCGGGACGATCGGTTATTACGCTGGCGCGCTCACCGGCCGTGCAATGACCACCAAGGTCACCCAGCGCACGCGCGTGAGGTGATCGCAGCGCCGGTGCGGGGCCGATGACTGAGCGTCATGGCCAGCGGCACATGGGTGCTTCCCGACTTGGCGCTCTGACCGCGCGTTTGCCGCAGCTTGCCCCGTGTCTGGGCGGCGCCTAGACCTGGCGCGCACGCTGCACGCT
>JAYSYB010000404.1:0-4480 GCA_043716775.1 Rubrivivax sp. | reverse complement strand
CACAAGGCGAAATCATCGGCCGCCGCCACTATGGCCGCAAGGCTTTGCCACCGGGCGGCGGCGGCGGCCGCAACCCGACGCGCGAACTCTTTGACACGCTGCTGCTGTGGCGTGGCACGGTGACGCTGGACGCGCAGGGCCAGGCCGTCATTGACGTGCCGCTCAACGATTCGCTCACCAGCTTCAGGCTCGTGGCAATCGCCGATGCGGGCACTGAACTCTTCGGCACCGGCAGCACCAGCGTGCGGGTGACGCAGGACTTGCAGATGCTCAGTGGCCTGTCGCCGCTGGCGCGCGCGGGCGACCGGTTCGATGCCGGCTTCACGCTGCGCAACACGACTGCACGTGCGATGGCGGTGAAGGTCACTTTGAGTGGCAAGGCCGATGGTGCGGTGCTCCTCTCGCAATCCAGCGCACAACCCGCAGCGCAGACCGTGCAACTGGCCGCCGGTGCAGCGACCGAAGTCCGCTGGCCGGTGCAAGTGCCCGACGGCGCCACGCGCATCGAATGGGTTGCGTCCGCCGAAGAGAGTGGTGCCGCCAAGCCGGCGAAGGACCGCGTCAAGATCGTGCAAGCCGTCGCACCCGCCGTGCCGCAGCGTGTGTGGCAAGCGTCGTTGCAGGCGCTGGACGGCACGCTGTCGCTGCCCGTCGCGGCGCCTGCTGATGCACTGCCGGGCTCGGCCGCCGTCAGCGTGGCGCTGCAGCCGCGCCTGTCGGGCGCAGTGTCCGGTGCACCCGCTGGCCTGCGCCGCTACTTCGAGACCTACCCCTACAGCTGTCTGGAACAGAAGGCCTCGCGCGCCATCGCCCTGCGCGACAAGGCGGGCTGGGCCACGCTGCAAGCTGAAGCGGCCGGCTATCTGGACAGCGACGGCCTGGCGCACTACTTCCCGCCCAACCCCGGCACGGCGGCCACGGGCAGCGACCGCCTCACCGCGTACCTGATCAGCGCCGCGCACGAAGCTGACCTGGCCTGGCCCGACGCCACGCGCGACGCCATGCTGCAAGGCCTGGCCGCCTTTGTCGAAGGCCGTATCGACCGCCGCTTCAACGCCCCGCGTGCCGACCTGGACGTGCGCAAGCTGGCCGCGCTGGACGCGCTGGCGCGCCACGGCCGCGTGCAGCCGCGTTTGCTGGGCAGCATCAGCTACACGCCCGCGGCGTGGCCCACGTCGGCCTTGCTGGACGCCTGGAGCCTGTACCGCCGCGTCCACAACCTGCCCGACCGCACGGCGCGGCTGGATGAGCTGCAGCGCCTGATCCGCAGCCGGCTGGTCGCCGGTGGCACGACGCTGAAGTTCAGCACCGAGCAGGACGACGACTGGTGGTGGCTGATGGACGGCCCGGACGCCAACGCCGCACGGCTGCTGCTGGCGGCCACCGAAGTGCCGGCCTGGAAGGACGATGTGGCGTGGCTGCTGTCCGGCACGCTGGCGCGGCAGAAACGCGGCGCCTGGCTCACCACCACCGCCAATCTCTGGGGCGTGTTGGCGCTAGACCGCTTTGCCGCCAAGTTTGAAAGCGTGGCGGTCGCAGGCCGCAGCACATTGCAGTTAGGTAGCGCGACAAAAGCCGTGGACTGGGCGGCGATGCCCGGCGGTGATGTGCTGTCGCTGCCGCTGACGACATCCGCAACTCCAGCTGGCCCGCTGATCGCCCGCCATGACGGTGCAGGCCGGCCCTGGCTGACGGTGCAGACCCTCGCCGCCGTGCCGCTGAAAGCGCCGCTCTTTGCCGGCTACCGCATCAAGAAGACGGTGACGGCGGTGGAACGCAAACAGCCCAACGTCTGGAGCCGTGGCGACATCGTGCGCGTGCGGCTGGAGGTGGAAGCCACGGCCGACATGGCCTGGGTCGTGGTGGCTGACCCGGTGCCGGCCGGCGCCACGCTGCTGGGCGGCGCATCGGGCCTCAACCGCGATTCAACCATCGCCACCCAGGGCGAAAAACGCGAAGGCAGGTCTTGGCCCGCGTATGAGGAACGCGCCGCCGACGCCTGGCGCGGCTATTACGAATGGATGCCGCGCGGCAAGCAGGTGGTGGAATACACGCTGCGCCTGAACACCGCCGGCCGCTTCGGCATGCCGCCCACGCGCGTGGAAGCGATGTACGCGCCAGAGACTTTTGGCGAGCTGCCCAATGCGGCGTGGGATGTGCTGCCGTGAAGGGGTTGCTGTCATTGCTTTGCGTGCTGTCGGGCGCAGTCACGCTGCCGGCCGCCGCCGTGCCCAGCTTCGACACCGTGCGCGCGGCGCATGCGCCGTCCGACATTCCGCTGCTGGCCCGCGACGGCACGCCGCTGCAAGCGGTGCGCATCAACAGCAGCGTGCGCAGGGGCCCGTGGCTGGCACTCACGGAGGTGTCGCCGGCGCTGCGCCACGCGCTGGTGCTCAGCGAAGACCGGCGCTTTTTTGAACACAGCGGCGTCGATTGGCAGGCCCTGGCCGCCAGCGCCTGGGCCAACGCCTTGAACAAGCGCACACGCGGCGCATCAACGCTGACGATGCAGCTGGCCGGCCTGCTGGACGAAGACCTGGCGCGCCCGGCCGGTGGCCGCAGCGTCGGCACCAAGGTGTCGCAGATGGTGCGCGCGCGGGAACTGGAATCCACCTGGAGCAAGTCGCAGATCCTGGAGGCTTACCTCAACCACGTGCCCTTGCGCGGTGAACTGGTGGGCGTGGCCGCCGCGTCGCAGCAGCTCTTTGGCAAACAGGCCAGCGGGCTGGATGTGTTGGAAGGCACGGTGTTGGCGGTGATGGTGCGCGCGCCCAATGCCAACGCCGACGCGCTGGAGCGCCGCGCCTGCGAGGTGCTGCGGCTGATGCCGCCAGTCAGTCCAGCCAGCCAACGCTGTGACGGCCTGGCCACCACCATCGCGCAGGCGCTGGCACGCAGACCCGGCCCCGCCAGCGGCGAGACCCTGGCGCCGCACCTGGCCGCAAGGATGCTTCAAGGCATGCGCCGCGATGCCGGCCCCGCGCCCAAGGCGCTGCGCAGCACGCTGGACGCCCGCACCCAGCGCGTCGCCCTGGCTTCGCTGCGCCGCCAGTTGGCTGAACTGCGCGGCCGCAATGCCGAAGACGGTGCGGTAATCGTGCTGGACAACGCCAGCGGTGAAGTGCTGGCCTGGGTGGGCTCGTCGGCAACCACGTCGGCGGCGGCCGATGTCGATGGCGTGCTGGCACGCCGCCAGCCCGGCAGCACGATCAAACCTTTTGTCTATGCGTTGGCGCTGCAGCAGCGCTTCATCACACCAGCGAGCGTGCTGGACGATTCGCCCTTCCAGCTGAGCGCAGGTGGCGCGCTGTACCAGCCGCAGAACTACGACCACGCTTTCCGCGGGCCGGTGAGCGTGCGCACGGCGCTGGCGTCCAGCCTCAACGTGCCCACGGTTCGCGTGGCCGCCATGCTGGGGCCTGAAGCGCTGTTTGACAGCTTGAACCGCAGCGGATTGCGCTTAAGTGAATCGGCCGGCTACCACGGCCATGCCTTGGCGCTGGGCAGCGCCGACGTGGCGCTGCTGGACCTGAGCAATGCCTACCGCATGCTGGCGCGCCAGGGCCTCTACAGCGCCGTGCGCTGGCAGGCCGGCACCTTGCCCCCACCCGCCGCGCCGGACCGCCGCGTGCTGCCCGCAGCCGTGGCCTGGCAAGTGGCCGACATGCTGGCCGACCCCGCCGCGCGCGCCACCACCTTCGGCCTGGACAGCCCGCTCGTCACCCGCGGCTGGGCGGCGGTAAAGACCGGCACCAGCAAAGACATGCGCGACAACTGGTGCATCGGCTTCAGCAGCCGCTACACCGTGGGCGTGTGGGTGGGCAACGCCAGCGGCGCGCCAATGCATGCGGTCAGCGGCGTCAGCGGCGCGGCACCCGTATGGCGTGAGCTGATGGCGCATCTGCATGCCGGCACGCCGTCGGCAGCGCCGCCCGCGCCTGCGGGCCTGGTCGCGCAAGCGGGTGAGTGGTTTCTGGCGGGCACTGAACCGGGCCCGCAGCCAGGGTTGAAGTCAGCGCTGAAAACGGCCGGGAAGCCGATGCCCGCCTTCGGCATCCAGAGCCCGCGCAACGGCAGCGTCATCATGCTCGACCCCGACATCCCGCGCGCTGCGCAGCAACTGGTCTTTGAAGGCGCAGCCGGGCAGTGGACCGTCGGCGGGCGGGTCGTGGGCAGTGGCAGCGTGGTGCACTGGTCACCGCGCCCTGGGCGCTTTGTGTTGGAGCGGCGCTCGGCCGAGGCCATCGACCGCGTGGTCTTCGAGGTGCGCGCCGCACCAAGGCGCGGGCAAGGCGCTCAGTCGGATCGGTTGAAGATGCGTTCAGTCGCCACGTCGATGACCATCCCGCAGACGCTGTAGATCAGCGACCCGATCAGCGCCGCACTGAAGCCGGCAACGTTGAAGCCTGCCAGCACCGACGCCGCAGCCCAGAACATCATCGCGTTGATGACGAACAGAAAAAGTCCCAGCGTCAAAAGC
>JAYSYB010000403.1:0-4484 GCA_043716775.1 Rubrivivax sp. | reverse complement strand
GCACAAGAGCGCGCCGACGCGCCTGCGGCCACGGCGGCAGGCAAGGCGATTGAGCTGCGGCTGCGGTCGGAGGCCAAATCCATCCGCGAAAAATACGTGGCCGCACCGCACACCACCGACTTCGCTATTTTGTTTTTGCCCACGGAAGGTTTGTACGCCGAGGCCTTGCGGCGGCCAGGATTGATGGAAAGTTTGCAACGCGAACACCACGTGATGTTGGCCGGGCCCACCACCTTGTTGGCCACCTTGAACAGCTTGCAAATGGGCTTCCGAACTTTGGCGCTGGAGCAGCGCAGTGCCGAGGTGTGGGAAGTGCTGGGCGCGGTGAAAACCGAATTCTCGAAGTTTGGCGACGTGCTGGCGCGGACGAAGAAAAAGCTCGAGGAAGCCGGCAACACCATCGAACAGGCGGAGGTCCGCACCCGCGCCATGGTGCGCCAGCTGCGCAGTGTGGAAGCGCTGCCGGAATCGCGCAGCGCTGAACTGCTGCCGGGGCTGGTGGCAGACGTTGCAACAGGCACTGAGGCCCATCCGCAGGATGGCTGAACCGGGGTTGCCACCCGCCACTGAAGTCACGGGCGCCACTGCCGAGAACGGCACCACAGGCCGCATCCTGCTGGCCTTGATCGTCGGGCAGGTGGGCATGCATTCGGCCATGGCAGGCCTGCGCATGGCCGCACCGCTGCAGGCGCTGCGCGAGGGCTACAGCGCTTGGTCGGTGGGCCTGCTTCTGTCGCTGTTTGCCGCCGCACCTGTGCTCAGCGCTCTCTACGCCGGGCGCCTGGCGGACCGCCTGGGCTATCACAAGCCGGTGTACCTGTCGGTGGCGCTGACGATGGCCGGCGGCGTGTTGGCGGTGCTGTCCACGCTGGTGGCCGGCCCTTTGCACTTTGTTTTGCTGTGTGTGGCCGCCATGGCCATGGGCGCTGGCACCAACACGGGCATGTTGACGATCCAGCGCACGGCCGGGCTGACGGCGCGCGACAGCACCGACCGTGTGCGCATCTTCAGTTGGCTGGGTGTTGCGCCTTCGTTTTCCAACGTGCTGGGGCCGGTGGCCGTGGGCTTCCTGATCGACGGCCTTGGCTTCCGCGCAGCCTATGGGCTGCTAGTGCTGCTGCCGCTGGCCACGCTGGTGTCGGCGCGGCAGGTGCCGCCGATGGCACTTGCCGTGCAGGTGGCGCGGCCACCTGGCCACACCGCCTGGAACCTGCTGCGCGAACCCGGTTTCAAGCGCTTGCTGGTAGTGAACTGGTTGCTGTCGATGTGTTGGGACGTGCACATCTTTGCCGTGCCCGTGCTGGGCCATGAGCGGGGTTTCAGTGCCGGCACCATCGGTTTGATCCTCGGCAGCTTCACGCTGTCGGTGACGCTGGTTCGGCTGGTGCTGCCGCTGCTGGCGCACCGCCTGAGTGAGCGTGTCGTGCTTCGCAGCGCGATGCTGGCGACCGGCATCATCTTCTGCCTGTACCCGCTGGCGCCCAACGCCGGGCTGATGGGCCTGTGCGCGCTGCTGCTGGGCGTGTCGCTGGGAAGCGTGCAGCCGATGGTGATGTCGATGCTGCACCGACTGACGCCCAAAGACAGGCATGGCGAAGCGCTGGCGCTGCGGTCGATGATGATGAACATGTCCAGCACGGTGATGCCGCTGGTGTTTGGCGCCACGGGCACGCTGGTCGGCGCTGCGCTGTTGTTCTGGGTCGTGGGCGCGGGGGTGGGCGGCGGCTCTGGCCTGGTGTCTCGGCTGCGCGGCAGCGGTTGACGGGTCAGAACCTGATCGTGCCCGAAGCCGGCGCGACGGCGGGTTCGGCAACACGGGGCTCGGGAGGCGCGGCAGGTGCCGGTGCCCGCGCGGTGGGCGTGGCGCGCTCCGCCAGCGTCGTGGGCTCTGGCGGTTGCCAGCCGCGAGGCAGCTTGCTTTCACGCGGGTAGCCAGCCACGTCCAGGTAGCTCGCCCAATCGGTTTCTGACAGGCCGCGCAAGGGCTGCGCGCCAATCGTCATTGCGGGCACCGTGCGGCCACCCACCAAACGCTCCAGCGCGGCGGCATCGTCTTCGGTGGTGATGCGGCGTTCGCTGTAGGGTATGCCACGTTGCTGCAGAAACTTGCGCCCGCTGTCGCAGGGTGTGCACTCGGAGCTGGTGTACAGCGTGACCGGATAGCGCTGCACGGCGGCGCGCAGTTCAGATGGCAGGCCGATGTCCACCGGCCCGCTGCGGCTGCCCGACCGCGCCAGGGCCGTGATGCGGGCGTTGCTGGCCACGGGAGGCCGGTCGGTGTAAGTGGTGCTGCCGTCGGGGAGCACCACCTTGTACTGGGCCTGGGCCAGCGTGCACAGGGCGGCCGCCAGCAAGGCCGGTGCCAGGCGGGCACTGCGGAGGATGGATCGATGCAGGGTGGATCGTTTCATAGGTGCCTTCGCGGGTGCGGAGCGGAGTATGCGCAATCTAATCGACGCCGACCGCCTGCTCAAGAAGACCTTGATGGCGCAGCAGCGCGTCGATCTGCGGGTCGCGTCCGCGAAAGGCGCGGAAGCTTTCCAGCGCGGTGCGGCTGCCGCCCACTTCCAGGATGTCCTGGCGGAAGCGCTGCCCGGTGGAAGGGTCGAAAACGCCGCTTTCTTCAAAGGCGCTGTAGGCGTCAGCCGACAGCACCTGGGCCCACGCGTACCCGTAATACCCAGCAGCATAGCCGCCCGCAAAAATGTGCGAAAAGCTCGGTGCGTAGCGGTAAAAGGTGGGTGAGGGCATGGGCTGCAATTCAGCGCAGACCTCATCGGCCAGCGCCTGCACACGCGCGGCTGCAAGTGGCTCGGCATGCAGCCGCATGTCGAAGAGCGCGTATTCGCACTGCCGCAGCAGCCCCAGTGCGCCGTGGAAATGGCGCGCCGCCAGCATGCGGTCAAAAAGCGCGCGCGGCAGGGGCTCGCCGGTGTCCACATGGGCCGTCAGGCGCTGCAGCACGGCCCATTCCCAGCAGAAATTTTCCATGAACTGGCTGGGCAGTTCAACGGCGTCGCCTTCGACGCCAGAGATGCCCGACACGGCCAGGTCCTCCACCTGCGTCAGCATGTGGTGCAGGCCGTGGCCGAATTCGTGAAAGAGGGTGATGAGGTCGTCATGCGTCAGCAGTGCAGGCCGGTCGCCCACGGGCGGCGCAAAGTTGCACACCAGGTGTGCCACTGGCTGCTGCAGCGTGCCTTCAGGCCGACGCCAGCGCGAGCGGCAGCCGTCCATCCAGGCGCCAGGCTGCTTGCCGGCGCGGGCGTGCAGGTCGAGGTAGAAAGCGGCCACGGGCTGGCCGCCGCGCCAGACGCGGTAGAAACGGACGCTGTCGTGCCACACCGGCGCGATTTCCGGGCGGATGGCGACGCCGAAGAGGGTCTCGATCAGTTCAAAGAGTCCGTCCAGCACGCGCGTCTGTGTGAAGTACTGCTTGAGTTCTTCGCCACTAAAGGCAAAGCGGGCCTGCTTGGATTTTTCGGATGCATACAGGCGGTCCCAGGCCTGCAGCTCAGGCAGCCCCAGTTCACGCGTGGCGAAAGCCTGCAGGTCGGCCAGTTCGCGTTCGGCGAAGGGCCTGGCGCGGCGGGCCAGGTCACGCACAAAGGCCAGCACTTGCGCGGGCGAGCCGGCCATCTTGGGCACCAGCGCCAAGTCGGCATACGTGGCGTGGCCCAGCAACCGGGCTTCTTCAAGACGCAAGCCCAGCAGTTCAAGCATCACGGCACTGTTGTCCATCTCAGCGGGGCCGTATTCACTGGCGCGGGTGCCGTAGGCGCGGAACAAGGCCTCGCGCAAAGGGCGGTGGCTGGCGTACATCATCACCGGCAGGTAGCACGGCAACTGCAGCGTGAGCTTGAAGCCGTCTTTCCCCTCTGCCGCCGCGGCGTCGCGGGCGGCCTGACGCACGTCGTCGGGCACCCCAGCCATGTCGGCTTCAGTGGCGTAGTGCGCAAAGGCGTCGGTGGCGTCCAGCACGTGGTCGCTGAACTGCTGCGACAGCGCGCCGCTGCGGTCCTGGATGGCGGCGTAGCGGTCGCGCGCTGCGCCTTGCAGTTCCGCGCCGCCCAGTACGAAGTCGCGCAGCGCATCGGCCAGCACTTTCTGGCGGATCGGGCTCAGCGATCGCGCGCTACCGCCTTCAACAACACCGCTGTCGATAGCACCGGCTGCGACAGCTTTGTACTTGGCATGGAGCCGCTCGTCGGCGCCCAGCCGCGTGCTGAAGTCGATGACCCGGGGCAGGTTCTGCGCATGCGCCGCGCGCAGCTCGGGCGTGTCGGCCACGGCCTGCAGGTGGCAGACGATGCCCCAGGCGCGGTACAGACGTTCGACGGGCACGTCGAGGACCATCGACAGAGTGTCGTAATCGGCACTGACGTCGGCGCCGACGGCGCGTTCCAGCGCCGCGTCCGCATCGGCCAGCAGCACGTCCAGCGCCGGGCCTACATGGTCGGGGCAGACCGCGCGGAAGTCCGGCA
>JAYSYB010000402.1:0-4487 GCA_043716775.1 Rubrivivax sp. | reverse complement strand
ATCGACGGCGCCATGGGCACCATGATCCAGCGCTACAAGCTCGGTGAGGCGGACTTTCGCAACGCCAGCCTGGCCGCCCACCCGAAGGACCTGAAAGGCAACAACGACCTGCTGGTGCTGACGCGCCCCGACGTGATTCGCGAGATCCACGCCCAATACCTCGCGGCCGGTGCCGACATCATCGAATCCAACACCTTCGGCGCGACCAGCATCGCGCAGGAAGACTACGGCCTGGCGCACCTGGCGCGCGAAATGAACGTGGCCGCAGCACGCATCGCCCGCAGCGCGGCCGACGAATGCAGCACGCCCGAGAAACCCCGCTTCGTCGCCGGCGCCCTGGGCCCCACGCCGCGCACCGCCAGCATCAGCCCGGACGTCAACGACCCCGGCGCGCGCAACACGAGCTTCGACGAATTGCGCGCCGCCTACCGTGAACAAGCTGAAGGCTTGCTGGAAGGCGGCTGCGACCTCTTCCTGGTGGAAACGATCTTCGACACGCTCAACGCCAAGGCCGCGATCTTTGCGCTGGACGAGTTGATGGAAGACACCGGTGAACGTTTGCCCGTGATTGTCTCCGGCACCGTCACCGACGCATCCGGCCGCATCCTGAGCGGCCAGACGGTGGCCGCGTTCTGGCATTCGGTGCGCCACGCCAAGCCGCTGGCGGTGGGCCTGAACTGCGCGCTGGGTGCGGCCGTGATGCGGCCGTATATCGAAGAACTGTCGAAGGTGGCGGCCGACACCTACGTCAGCTGCTACCCCAACGCCGGCCTGCCCAACCCGATGAGCGAGACCGGCTTTGACGAGACGCCGGCCGTCACTGGCGGGCTGATGGAAGACTTCGCGCGCGCCGGCTTTCTTAACATCGCTGGCGGCTGCTGCGGCACCACGCCCGAGCACATCGCCGAAATCGCCCGGCGGCTGGGCAGCTACCGTCCAAGGTCGCGCCACGACCCGCTGTTCAGCACGCTGCTGGCGGCTTGAACCCCGCTGCTAAATTTCGATCTTCGTTCCCAACTCGACGATCCGGTTCGTCGGCAGGTTCAGGAAATCCGCCGCTGCAGCGGCATTGCGGTGCATGCTGGCAAAGAGCTTCTCGCGCCACATCGCCATGCCGCCGCCGAAGGTGGGGATGACGGTGTCTCGGCTGAGGAAATAGCTGGTCTCCATGTCGTCCATCTGCACGCGGCCCTGCAGCAGCTTGAGCGCCTCGGGCACGTCGGGGTCGTTCTTGAAGCCGAAGTGCAGCGTCACTTGCCAGCAGTCGTGGCCCAGTGGCTCGATCTGGCAGCGACGGTTGAAGCCGATCCACGGCACTTCGTGCAGCATCACGGTGACGAACAGGTTCTGCTCGTGCAGCACCTTGTTGTGCTTCAGGTTGTGCAGCAATGCAAAGGGCGTGGAGCCGGCCTCCGCGCTGAGGAAGACTGCAGTGCCCGGCACGCGCAGCGGCGGGCTGATGAAGATCGACTCCAGGAAGGCGCCAAGCTCGATCGACTCGTCGCGCATGCGGTCGGCCATCAGGCGGCGGCCGGCCTTCCAGGTCACCATCAGCGTGAAGACACCGGCACCGATCAGCAGCGGAAACCAGCCGCCTTCCAACACCTTGACGGCATTGGCGGCGAGGAACACCACGTCAACGAGGAAGAAGAAGCCGGTGGCCGCGATGCACAGCGCCAGCGGCATCTTCCAGGCGTAACGGATGACGAAGAAGGTCATCACGGTGGTGATGGTCATGTCGATCGTCACCGCGATGCCGTAGGCCGATGCCAGCGAACTGCTGCTGCCAAACAGCACCACCGCCACCACCACGCAGCCGTACAGCGCCCAGTTGACGAAGGGCACGTAAATCTGTCCGGTTTCGCGCACGCTGGTGTGCAGCAGCCGCAGGCGCGGCATGTAGCCCAGCTGCACGGCCTGCTTGGTGACCGAGAAAGCCGCCGTGATCAGCGCTTGCGACGCGATCACCGTGGCCAGCGTGGCCAGGCCGATCAGCGGAAACAGCGCCCAGGCCGGCGCCATTTCATAGAACGGGTTGCGCACCTTTTCCGGGTACTGCAGCAGCATGGCGCCCTGGCCGAAGTAGTTCAGCAGCAAAGCCGGCATGGCCACCGCAAACCAGGCCAGCCGGATGGGCCGCTTACCGAAGTGGCCGAGGTCGGCGTACAGCGCCTCGGCACCCGTCACGCACAGCACCACCGAACCGAGCGCCACAAAGGCCACACCCGGGTGCGACAGCAAGAAGCCCAGCGCGAAGTGCGGCGACATCGCCACCAGCACCTGCGGGTTGTCGGCGATGTGAACCACGCCCAGAACCGCCAGCACGATGAACCACACGACCGTGATGGGCCCGAACATGCGGCCGACCACGGCGGTGCCAAAACGCTGCGTGGCGAAGAGCGCGGTCAGCACCACCAGCGTCACCGGCACCACGTAGCGGTGCAGCCCGGGCGCGGCCACCTCAAGCCCTTCCACAGCTGACAAGACGCTGATGGCCGGCGTGATGACGCCGTCGCCAAAGAAGATCGCGGTGCCGAAGATGCCCAGCAGCAAAAGCCGCGTGCGCAACTCCGGGCGGTCTTTCACGGCCTGGGATGCCAAGGCCAGCATGGCGATCAGGCCGCCTTCGCCGTTGTTGTCGGCGCGCAGAATGAGCGTCACGTATTTCAGCGACACCACCGTCGTCAACGTCCAGAACACCAGGGACAAGATGCCCAGGATGTTGTCCGGCGTCAGCGGCACGCGGCCCTGGTGGAATACTTCCTTGAGCGCATACAGCGGGCTGGTGCCGATGTCGCCGTAGACCACGCCAATGGCAGCCAGTGTCAGGGCAGCAAGTGCGCCAGCGCTTTGGGGACGGGGTTCGACTCGCATCGTGGGCCGCGATTGTGCGCCCTGGCCCGCTGGCGTGGTGCGCTGCAGCACCGCGTTGTGGCGCCCACCGGACAGCCCAGCCGACAGCCCAGCCGTTTGGACGGGCAAAGCCCGGGTCAGCCGTAGTTCTCGGCGTCGGGGTCGGTGGCCTCGAGTTCGTAGGCTGCGGCCAGCATGGCCAGGCGGCCAATCACGCCGTACATGTAGAAGCGGTTGGGCGCACTGGCGCCGGGCTTGACGCCCGGCCGCGGCAACTGACTGCTTTCGGCGAATGCCAGCGGCACAAAGCTGGAGCCTGGGCCGCCGAGGTTTTCGTCGATGCCGCGTTCGGCATGCACGCGGTAGAAGCCGCCCACGACATAACGGTCGATCATGCACACCACGGGTTCGGCCACGGCGCTGTGCACACGTTCGTAGCTGGGCACACCTTCCTGGATGATGACGTCGGTGATGGCGTGGCCGTCTTTGGCCAGGCCCATGCGTTGGCGCAGCTGTTTCGGGTCTTCCAATTCCTTGGCGTCGCGCACCGTCATCACGCCGCTGCCGCGGTTGTCGTGGTCAGCCTTGACGACGACGAAGGGCCTTTCATTGATGCCGTATTCCTTGTACTTGCGCCGCACCTTGAGCAGCGTTGCATCGACGTTGCTGCGGATGCAGTCCGGGCCTTCTGCAGCTTCAAAGTCCACTTCACCGCACTGGCTGTGCAGCGGGTTGATGAGCCACGGGTCCATGCCCAGCAGCTTGGCAAACTTCTTGGCCACTTCCTCATAACTCTGGAAGTGACGGCTCTTGCGGCGCACCGTCCAGCTGGCGTGCAGCGGCGGCAGCAGGTACTGTTCATGCAAACCGTGCAGCACGCGCGGAATGCCCTGGGACAGGTCGTTGTTGAGCAGGATCGTGCAGGGGTCAAAGTCCTTCAGGCCCAGCCGGCCGCGGGTGCGCAGCAGCGGTTCCAGCAAGAGTTCGCTGCCGTCCGGCAGCGGCAGTGTCTTCGGCGCGGTCAGGCTTTCGTCGGCCGAACCCAGGCGCACGTTGAGGCCAGCCTGGTGGAAGATCTGCACCAGGCGCTGCACGTTCGTCATGTAGAACGGGTCGTCGGTGCGGTTGTCCGGAATCAGCAGCAGGTTGCGCGCTTCCGGGCATATCTTTTCGATGGCGGCCATCGCCGCCTGCACCGCCAGCGGCAGCATCTCGGCGTTCAGCACGTTGAACCAGCCGGGGAAAAGGTCGGTGGAGACGGGCGCCAGCTTGAAGCCGGCGTTGCGCAGGTCCACCGAGGAATAGAACGGCGGCGTGTGCTCCATCCATTCAAGCCGAAACCAGCGCTCAATGGCGGGCATGGACTCAAGCACACGTTGCTCAAGTTCGTTGATGGGCCCGGTGAGGGCGGTGGTGAGGTGCGGAACCATAAGGGTGTCAGGGGTACGGCGTGGATTCAACGATCGGCCCGCCATCCTACGCGCCAAAGAAAAAGGGGAAGACCGAAGTCCCCCCCTCCACGCATCCCGGCTGGATGAACTGCAGGCCAGAGGCGTGTCAGTTCGATCAAGCCGAAGTACGGCTGCATCCCCAGGGCGCAAGCCCAGGGGATGTACGGCGTCCTACTTGTTGTA
>JAYSYB010000401.1:0-4491 GCA_043716775.1 Rubrivivax sp. | reverse complement strand
TGATCCTGACGATGAAGGCGAATCAGAAGTACTTTCCGCTGCTGGACGCGCAGGGCGAGCTCACGAACAAGTTCCTGATCGTCAGCAACATCAACCCCGCTGACGCCAGCCGCGTGGTGCAGGGCAATGAACGCGTCGTGCGCCCGCGCCTTGCGGACGCGAAATTCTTCTTTGACCAGGACCGCAAGAAGACGCTGGAGTCGCGTGTGCCGCAGTTGGCGCGCGTGGTCTATCACGGCAAGCTGGGCAGCCAGGGAGACCGCGTGGAGCGTGTGCGCGCCATCGCCAGAGCCATCGCAGGATTGGTCTGCCTGGAGCCGAGCCTGGCAGGTCGGGTTGACCGTGCGGCGCTGCTGGCCAAGGCGGACCTGCTAACTGACATGGTGGGTGAATTCCCAGAACTGCAAGGCATCATGGGCGGTTACTACGCGCGCCACGATGGCGAGCCCGAAGACGTGGCCTTCGCGATCGAAGACCACTACAAGCCGCGCTTCGCGGGTGACAACCTGGCGCGCGGGCAAACGGGCTTGGTGGTGGCGCTGGCCGACAAGCTGGAAACGCTGGCCGGCCTCTTCGGCATCGGCCAGGTGCCCACGGGTGACAAGGACCCCTTTGCACTGCGCCGCCAGGCGCTTGGCGTTATCCGCATGCTGATCGAGCGCGACCTTGCGCTGTCGGTGCCAGGCCTGGTGTCGGCGGCGCTGGCGGCGTTTCCGGCTGGACACGGCGCCGTGCAGGCCGAACTGTCCACCTTCCTCTACGACCGGCTCGTGGGCCTGCTGCGTGAACAAGGCAGCAGTGCGCAGGAAGTGGATGCCGTCGTCGCGTTGCGTCCGGACCGCTTGAGCGATATCCCGCGCCGCTTGGCGGCGGTGCGCGAATTCATGACGCTGCCCGAATCAACCGCACTGGCAGCGGCCAACAAGCGCGTTGGCAACATCCTGAAAAAAGCCGAAGGCGAGGTGCCGCCTGCACCCGACACCACGTGGTTGAAAGAGCCGGCTGAAAAGGCACTGGCCGCTGCCCTGGGTGAGGTCGCCCCGCTGGCCGATGCAGCCTTCAATGCCGGTGACTACACCGCATCCCTGCGCGCACTGGCTGCACTCAAGGCGCCCGTGGACGCCTTCTTCGACAGCGTGATGGTCAACGCCGAAGACCCCGCGTTGCGCCGCAACCGTCTGGCGCTGCTGGCCGCCTTGCAGCGCGCGATGAACCGCGTGGCCGACCTGTCGCGGCTCGCAGCCTAGTTGAGCCCAGGAAGCCCACGATGCACATCACCAAACTCGTCATCCTGGGCCGCGACGGCATCCTCAACGAATACCGTGAAGGCCACGTCACCGCGCCCGAAGAATGGCACCCGGTGCCGGGTGCGCTGGAAGCGGTGGCGCGCATCAACCAGGCCGGCTGGCACACGGTGGTGGCCACCAACCAGAGCGGCATCGGCCGCGGCATGATTGACATGAGCGCCATCAATGCCGTGCACGCGCACATGCACCAGCAGTTGCAGGTGCAGGGCGGCCGCATCGACGCCGTCTTCTTTTGCCCGCACACGCCCGAGGCCGATTGCGACTGCCGCAAACCCAAGCCCGGGCTGCTGCTGGACATCGGCCGCCGCTATGGCACCGACCTGCGCCACGTGCCGGTGGTGGGTGACACCGCCCGCGACCTCATCGCCGCGCAGGCCGCCGGGTGTGAGCCGCACCTGGTGCTGAGCGGCCGCGCGGCCAAGCTCGACACAGCGGAGGTGCAGGCGTTGCTGGCGCAAGTGCCGGCTGCCCGCGCGCACGACAGCCTGGGTGCCTTTGCAGACTTTCTGCTGACGCGTGACCACCATGCCGATTCGTCCACCGGCAGCTTGAACTGAAAGTGCCTGTCGTCTCACCATGATCAAGCCACCATGATCAAACTGTTCTGGGCCTTGCGCTCCTTCCTCTTCGTGCTGTGGCTGGCCGCCACCGTGGTGCCCTGGGCGCTGGTGTGTTTGATGCTGTCGATCTTCATCCGCGGCAAGCCGCTGTACTGGCCGACGATGTTCTGGCTGCGCATTGCCGTCTGGGGCGCCAAGGTGATCTGCGGTGTGCGCTACCAGGTGCATGGCCTGCAACACCTGCCGACGGCGGCCGATGAAAACGCAGCCGTGGTGCTGGCCGCCAAACACCAAAGCACGTGGGAGACCTTCGCCTTCCCCACCTTCATGCCGCACCCGCTGGCCTATGTCTTCAAGCGCGAGTTGCTGTACGTGCCGTTCTTCGGCTGGGCAATGGGCCGGCTGGACATGATTCACATCGACCGCAGCAAGCGCGCCGAGGCCTGGAACAAAGTGGCCGCGCAAGGCAAGCGGCTGGCGGCAGAAGGCATCTGGGTCATCATGTTTCCTGAAGGCACGCGCATCACGCGCGGCCAGCAGGGTGTGTACAAAAGCGGTGCTTCGCGGCTGGCGATTGCCAGCGGCGTGCCCATCGTGCCCATTGCGGCCAGCAGCGCCAAGTGCTGGCCGCGCAAGAGCTTTCTGCTGCGGCCGGGGCTGGTGGAAGTGTCGATCGGCAGGCCCATCCCCAGCGCCGGCCGCCAGCCCGACGAACTGATGCGCGAAGTGGAAGGCTGGATCGAAGCCGAAATGCGCCGGCTCGACCCCGAGGCCTACGCCGCGGGTGCGCCCCGGAGCGGTGCCGCCCAGCCTGCCCAAAGCTTGGGCAGCGGCAGCGGCAGCGGCAGCGGCGGCGCGTAGCATCGCGCCCCATGCCGCACGGCCCCACCGCAACGCCGCCCCAGCAGCTTTCGCTGTTTGATGACCCGCTGTCGACGGCTTCGCCGCCAGCCTTGTCGACATCGACATCTCCGGCTGCTACGCCAGCGTCCGTTCTGACCCCCGCCGTTGTCGCTGGCCCCCCCGCGCCCGTCCCAGACCGCGTTGAATTCCACCACCCCCGCTCCCAGCGCGACGTGCTGTTGACCGGCCACCGCGTGGGCTATGAACTGCGCCGCTCACGCCGCCGCAGCATCGGCTTTGTGGTCGCCGCCGAAGGCCTGAGCGTGAGCGCACCGCGCTGGGTGGGCGTGGGCGAGATCGAAGCCGCGCTGCGCGAAAAGGCCGCATGGATCCTGCGCAAGCTGCAAGAGCAGCGCGAACGCGCCGCCCGCCTGGATGCCGCGCGCGTGGAATGGCGCGAAGGCGGCACGGTGCCCTTCCTGGGCGAGACCGTGATCCTGGTGCTGGACGCGCGCACCACCGGTGCCCTGCTGCACACCGCCGCCGACGCGCTGCCCGGGGTGCCGCACCTCACGCTGCACCTGGGCCTGCCGCAAGTGGCCGAGCCCGACCAGATTCGCGACGCGGTGCAAAGCTGGCTGCAGCGCCAAGCGCGGCGGATCTTTGAAGAACGCTGCACCCACTTTGCCAAGGCCCTGGGCGTGCGCATGACACGCCTGTCGCTCAGCTCGGCCGCCACGCGCTGGGGCAGCGCCAGCGCCGACGGGTCGATCCGCCTGAACTGGCGCCTGGTGCACTTTGGCTTGCCGGTGATCGACTACGTGGTCACGCATGAACTGGCGCACCTGCGCGAGATGAACCACGGCCCTGCCTTCTGGGACGTGGTGCGGTCAGCGCTGCCCGACTTTGAACAGGCGCGCGGCGCGCTTCGGCACGAAGTGCTGCCGGTGCTGGAATAGCCAGGTTTCGCCCCGGTCAAGCCCCTGATTCAGGCCACCGTCTGAAAGCGCAGCACCCCGTCGCTGCCTTCTACCGGCCGCAGCTTCCCCATGCCCGCAAGCGCATGCAGATGGGCCACTGATTCGCCCATCGCAAAAGTCGTCTGGTGCAGGTCCAGTTCACGCTGAAACAGCACCGGCAGCATGTCGGCCGCACTGCCCGGCGCCTGGGCGCAGGCGGCCAGCACGTCGGCAAATCGTTCTGCATGGTGGGCGTGCAGCTGGTCGATCCGGGTGTGCAGACCGGTAAAAGGTTTGCCGTGTGAAGGCAGCACCAGCGTGTCTGCAGGCAGGCTCTTCATCCGCGTGAGCGAATCCAGGAACAGCGGCAACGGGTCGCCTTCGGGTTCGAGGTCGATCACGCTGACGTTGGTGGAGATGCGCGGCAGCACCATGTCGCCAGCAATCAGCACCTTTAGCGCCGGGCAGTGCAGCGCGATGTGCTCGGGCGCGTGGCCGTAACCGACGATGCAGTGCCATGACCGGCCATTGACCTGCAGCACCATGCCGTCCATCAGCCGCCGGTACTGCCGCGGCACAGCGGGCACCATGCTGGCGTAGTAGTTGGTGCGCGCGCGCACCTTGGCCAGCGATGCGGGGTCGGTGAGGCCATGGCGGGCGTAAAAGCGCGCCGCGCCTTCGCCACCAAAGGCCGTGTCGGCCTGGCTCGCAGTGCGCGCGGCGTTCCAGTCGGTGGCGCTGATCCACAAGCGACAGTCACTTTCAGGGGTAGACCAGCGGTCCGTCAACCAATGCGCCAGCCCGATGTGGTCGGGGTGCATG
>JAYSYB010000041.1:0-7661 GCA_043716775.1 Rubrivivax sp. | reverse complement strand
AAGCCGTGTATGAGCTTGTGGACGGCGTCAGCGCGGTTGAAAGCGGCTACTGCAACGGCCACGTCAAGAACCCGAGCTACGAACAGGTGTGCGGTGGTGACACCGGCCATGCCGAAGTGGTGCGCGTGAGCTTTGATGCAGACCGCATCAGCCTGCGCGAAGTGCTGGAGATCTTCTTCCACGTCCATGACGCCACCACACTCAACCGCCAGGGCAACGACGTTGGCACGCAGTACCGCAGCGGCGTCTACTTTGAAAGCCCGGTGCATGAAGCCGTGGCGCGCGCGGTGCTGACTGAAGCCAACGCGGCACAAGGCGGGCGCGTGGTGACAGAGTGCCTGCCGCTGGCCAGCTACAGCCGTGCCGAGGCCTACCACCAGCACTACTTTGCCAACCACCCGGGTCAGGGCTATTGCGCCTTTGTGGTGGCGCCGAAGGTGGAGAAGTTCAAGCGCACCTTCAAGGCGCGGGTCAAGACCTGAGGCAAAGGCCCGGTCATCGCGGCAATTGAAGCGGTGATCAAAGCGGTGATCAAAGCGGCATGAAGGCGCTTGGCGGCTCAAGGTCGGGAAACACCGAATCCAGGCCGCGGCGCAGTTGTTGACGGCGCTGGCGCTGTTCCAGCGTGCCGCCGGCCAGCGCCGCAAACACCGGTGCGCGCAGCAGCCACAGGTCCACCGGTTCTTCGGCGGCGCGCACCAGGTTGCAAAGCCAGTCCGCGTCGGACGTGCCCTGCATGGCGTGCAGGTAGGTCTGCTTCAGCTCGACGAAAGCCTGACGTGCGGCCAGGTGTGCGCTGCGGTCACCAGGCATGCCGGCTCCGGGCAACCCTGCGCCGGGGCTGAAGTGTCGCGGGCTGACGTGTTGCATGGTGCTACAGGGTGGCGAACTGCGAACGCGGCGCCCGGGTGGGGAAGTGCCGGTTGAGCATCAACAGGCGCTGTTCAGCCTCGGACTGGCTGTGCGTCATCGATACCGCGTGGTAAAGCTCGGTGCGCACATGCCACAACTCGCGCAGCGAACGCGCCTCGCGGATGCGCAAGCGGATGCACTCGGCTTCTTCGGTGCCGATGTCGGCCAGCGAAGCCATGAAGTCGGTGCGCACGGCGGGCAGACGGTTCAGCGGTGGCGCTGCGTCTTGCGGTGCCGGCGCCAGCAGCCAGAACATCAGGCGCTGCCACAAAGAGCCTGGCGCGTGTCGCAACGACGGTGGGCCGCAGTGGACGCGGAAGGCACTGGAATCCAGCAGCGTTGAGCGGCGACCCCAGCGGTGGATCATGGGCAGTGATCTGATCATGGTGGGGTTATCGGGTTGCGGGCTTACAAACTTGAAGCCTGATGGTCACGCAGCCGGGCCGGTGGCAAAGCGCGGAGAAGCGGGGCCTTGATGGGGCTGTTCGCACCCATCTGCGCACCCATCCGCGCGCCCAAACGCACACCCACCGACACCCCACCCCCGCCCCACCCCCGCCCCACACGCAAGCCCGGATGGCAGCTGCGGCGTCTGGCGCTAGGCTGCCGCCCGGGAACACAGCAAGGTGAGACGGAATGAAATGGCTCAGGCGCGGGTTGATGGGAATGCTGCTGTTGGGCGCGACGCTGGCTGCCGCTTTGGCCCTGTATGGCTGGCGAACGCTGCCGCGCACGGAGGGCGACTTGGTGCTGGCCGGCGCGGCGGCAGACATCCGCATCGAACGCGATGTGCATGGCATCCCCACCATCGTGGCGGCCACGCCGCTGGACGCCTACTTCGGCCTTGGTGTGGTGCATGCCCAGGACCGGCTCTGGCAGATGGAAACGCACCGCCGCATCGGCGCTGGCCGCATGGCCGAAGTCTTTGGCGAACCGGCGCTGGAAGCCGACCGCTTCCTGCGCGCGCTGGGCGTGCGCCGCGCGGCGGCCGAGCAGTGGCGGCAGCTGCCGGCGGCGTCGCGCGCGGTGGTGCAGGCCTACACGAACGGCGTGAATGCGGTGATCGCGACGGCGCTGCGCGCCCGGCCACCGGAATTTGTCATCCTGGGTGTGCAGCCCGAACCGTGGGAGGCCGTGGATACGCTGGCCTGGGCCATCATGATGGCGTGGGACTTGGGCGGCAACTGGACGTCCGAGTTGCTGCGGCTGCGCCTGGCGCTGCAGATGCCGGTGGCGCGCATCAATGAACTGATACCGCCATCCCCAGGTCACCCGGGTGAAGCGCCGCTGGCCACGGCCGATTACGCGGCACTCTTTCGCAGCCTGAAGCTGGACGCCGGCGACCGCGCGACCGCCTGGATGCAGCTGCCCGACATCGCGCCGCCGTCTGGCGTGGAAGGCGTGGGTTCCAACAACTGGGTGCTGGCCGGCGGCCGCACCACTGGCGGCAAACCGCTGCTGGCAAATGATCCGCACCTGAAGCTCAGCGCGCCGGCGCTGTGGTACTTCGCGCGGCTGCAGGCGCCGGGGCTGAAGGTGGCGGGCGCCACGCTGCCCGGCATGCCCGTCGTCGTGCTGGGGCAGAACGAACACATTGCCTGGGGCTTCACCAACACGGGGCCCGACGTGCAGGACCTGTACATCGAACAGCTCAAGCCCGGCGACCCCACGCAGTACCGCACGCCGGAGGGCTGGGCGCCATTCGAGGCCGTGGTCGAGACCATCAAGGTCAAGGGCAAGCCCGACGTGCGCTTTTCCTGGCGCCGCACGCGCCACGGCCCGGTGATATCCGACGCCGGCACCGTGCCCGACCTGCTGGGTCCGCGCGACCGCCCCCGCTATGCGCTGGCCATGCGCTGGACCGCACTGGACGCCGACAGCGATGCCGTCGGCACCGCGCTGGCGATGCAGGCCGCCAGCAGCGTCGCCACGTTCATGCAAGCCACCCGCAGCCTGGTGGCGCCGATGCAGAACATGGTGGTAGCCGACGCTCTGGGGCCCAGGGGCCACATCGGCATGGTGTCGCCGGGCCGGGTGCCGCTGCGCAAGCCCGACAACGATTTGCAGGGCCAGGTGCCCGCGCCGGGCTGGGACGCACGCTACGACTGGGCGGGCTGGATCCCGGCCGATGAGACGCCGCGCCAGAGTGACCCGCCCAGTGGCTTCATCGCCAGTGCCAACCAGCGCATCACTGCGCCCGGCTACCCGCACTACCTCACCAACGACTGGGCCTTGCCCTATCGCCAGCAGCGCATCGAACAAATGCTGCAGGCCAAGAACCAACACAGCATCGACGACCTGGCGGCAATTCAGGCCGACGTGAAGTCATTGGCCGTGCCGGTGCTGTTGCCGTGGCTGCTGAAGGCGCAGTCTGCGCACCCGCTGGCCGGCGCCGCAAAGGCGCAGCTGCAAGGCTTTGACGGCACGATGGCAGCCGACCGCGCGGCGCCGCTGATCTACTGGGCCTGGCAGCGGCAGATGGCGCGTGCCGTCTTCATGGACGACACCGGCGCCGCGCTGTGGCAACGCAGCCTGGCCACGCGCAGCTTCCAGGACGCGCTGGAGGGCGTGCTGGCGCGCAACGATGCCAGCTGGTGTGACGATCGCAGCACGCCTGCAATGGTCGAAACCTGCGCCCAGCAGAGTGACGCCGCTTTCACGGCTGCGCTGGATGATCTGCAGTCGCGCTACGGCGCCGACCCCGCGCGCTGGCTCTGGGGCGCGGCGCACCCGGCGCGGTCAGAGCACCGGCCCTTCAGCCGGGTGCCATTGCTCGCGCGCTGGTTTGAGATGCGCACGCCGGTGGGCGGCGACACGCACACCGTCAACGTGTCGCGTGTGGGCCTCAAGCCCGATGCGGCAACGGGCGAACTCTTCCTGAATGAACACGCCGCCAGCCTGCGCGCGCTGTATGACGTGGGCAACTTGAGCCAGTCGCGTGTGATGCACTCCAGCGGCCAGAGCGGCATCGTGTTCTCACCGCTTTATCGCAACTTTGTTGAGCCCTGGCGCACGGTGCAGTACGTGCCGCTGTGGCCGCAGGGTGCGCCGGCGCAGGTGTTGACCATCAAGCCCGGCGGCTGAAGTCAGACCGCACCGCTAGACCGAGCCGCTAGATCGAGCCGAATTGCGCCTTGCGCTGTGCGGTGTAGTTCCACCAGGGCTTGGCTGCAGCACCGCGCATGAAGTCGCAAGCGGCCATGAAGGTGTCCAGCACGCAGGGGTCGTGGCGCTTGCCGGTGACGCGGCACAGGGTCTGGTACAGCTGGAAGGCGTCTGCGGCGGCCAGCGCCTGCGGCTGCGTCACGCCAATGAGCCGCAAGTCACCGGCGATCGATGGTCCGATGTTGGGCAACTGCTCAAGCTGCAAGCACTCTGCCGCGTGGCTGGCCTTGCGCGGCGGCAGGGCCTTGGCAGGGCGCCGGGCGTCTGCACGGATTGCTGCCCGCACTGAGGCATCAGCGGCACGAAAAGGGGGCATGACGGCAGCCATGGCTACATCAACATCGTGTTGCGGATGAGCCCCACCGCCACGCCCTCAAGCTCAAAGTCCGGCGCGTCCAGCGGCACGAAGATCGTCTGGAAGTCGGGGTTCTCAGGGATCAGCTCGATCGCCTTGGTGGTTCGGCGCAGTCTTTTGACCGTCACCTCGTCACCCAGCCGCGCGACCACGATCTGGCCGTTCTTCGCGTCCTTGGCCTTCTGCACCGCCAGCAGGTCGCCGTCCAGGATGCCAGCGTCGCGCATGCTCATGCCGCGCACCTTCAGCAGGTAGTCGGGCCGACGCGTCCACATCGATGCTTCCATCAGGTAGCTCTGATCGACGTGTTCCACCGCCAGCATCGGGCTGCCGGCCGCCACGCGGCCCACCAGCGGCAGCGTCAGCTGCGCCAGGCTGGGCAGCGGCAGCATGTACTGCTTGCCGAAGGGTTCCAGCCGCGCCTGGGCCATTGCACGCAATGTGTCAGACTTCAAACGGATGCCGCGCGAGGTGCCGCCCACCAGTTCGATCACCCCTTTTCGCGCCAAGGCCTGCAGGTGTTCTTCGGCGGCGTTGGCGGACTTGAAGCCCAGTTCGGCCGCGATCTCGGCCCGCGTGGGCGGAGCACCGGTGCGTTCAATGGCGCTTTGCACCAATTCCAGAATCTGCTGCTGTCGCGGCGTGAGCTTGGGACTCTCAGTCATGCGGTCTGTCATGCGGTCAGTCGTCGAGTGGTTCATTGTTCAACCGCCTGTAGGTTTATCCAGGCCTGTATTTTCATCCAGAAAGCGCGCTCATGCCAAGTCCTTCATCGACCGTGGTTGTCATCGGCACCGGCGGCACCATCGCAGGCACCGCGGCGCGGCCGCAGGACCATACCGGCTACACCGCTGGGGCGTTGACGGCGGAGGCGCTCATTGCCGCCGTGCCGGCGTTGGCCGGCCATCCGCTGGAAGCCGAATCGCTGGCGCAGCTGGACAGCTGCGACATGGATGACGCCACCTGGGTGCGGCTGGCCAAGTCGGTGCAGCGGCATCTGGTGCGCGACGACGTGGCGGGTGTCGTCATCACCCACGGCACCGACACGCTGGAAGAGGCCGCGCTTTTTCTACAGCTCACGGTGCATGCCCACAAGCCTGTGGTGTTCACGGCCGCAATGCGCCCGGCCACGGCGCCGTCACCGGATGGGCCGCAAAACCTGGTCGATGCGTTCACCGTGGTGCGGCATGCAGGCGCGCGCGGTGTGTTGGCGGTGATGGGTGGCGTGGTGCACGCCGCTTGCGACGTGCGCAAGGTCCATGGCTACCGCCTGGATGCTTTCAGCAGTGGCGACGCGGGTCCGCTGGCGCTGCTGCAGGACGGGCAACTTCGCTTGATGCGCGCCTGGCCGGGCATCGAGCCGGCCCATGCTGCCGCGCTGCGGGTGGACTCGGCGACCTGGCCGGTGGTGGACATCGTCACCAGCCACGCGGGTGCGCGTGGAGCCACCCTTGACGCCCTGGTGGCCGCCGGCGCGCGAGGCATCGTCATCGCAGGCACCGGCAACGGCAGCGTGCATGCACAACTGCTGCAGGCCGCGCGGCGCGCGCAAGCGCAAGGGGTCCGCGTGCTGCGCGCGTCGCGCTGCGTCTGCGGGGGCGTGGTCGGTGCGCCTGCCGATGCCTTGCCATCGGCGGGCGACCTCACGCCGGCACAGGCCCGCGTGCTGCTGCTGTTGGAACTGCTGGCTGGTTGATGCTGCAGCAGCTGAAGCTGCTCACCCGCCGCGGCGCTTGGCAGCCAGGCCCACCGCGAGCAAGCCGCTCAGCATTAGCAGCGTGGTGTGGGGCTCGGGAACCGGCGTGACATAACCGTCAATCGTTGCGGC
Source organism: Rubrivivax sp. (assembly GCA_043716775.1). Lineage (GTDB taxonomy): Bacteria > Pseudomonadota > Gammaproteobacteria > Burkholderiales > Burkholderiaceae_C > Rubrivivax. Next base: position 1,401 of record JAYSYB010000041.1, on the reverse strand, counting down.
ATAGGCGTGCAGCACGCCCGGCAGCAACTGGAAGTCCGCGCCTGGCGTCGCCGCGGTGGCGCTGTCGGCGGTGAGAAAGCAGTTCACTGTCTGCCCGGCCGGGCATTGGATCGAGCTGGCATGCGGGTCGGCGTCACTGAACCGGTAATGCAGATCGAACTGCGTGCCGCTGCCGTTCTGCGTCACGCTGTAGTCGTTGTCGGTGCCTGCCAGCACCAGGTACTGGCCGTTCGCCAGCTGTGGGCCGATGGCCAGGCCTTCCCATTTTTCGGGCGACTTGTTGCCCAGCGCCATCAGCGTGTTGGCGTCCAGGTCGATGACCTTCGCGCCCTTGGCCACTGCGCCGGCAAGGGTGCCAGTGGCGGGCAGGTTGACGCTCGTCACGTCCAGTGCGCTGGCCAGGTCGATCATGAAGACGGTCTTGTCCGGGCTGGCCAGCGTGGCGCCAACGCCAATGCCGCGGTTGTTGCGTTCCAGGATCATGAACTTGTCGTTGCCCAGGGCCACCAGCGCCGAGATGCCACGCCCCTGGGCCGAGCTTTCCAGCTTGTAGGCGTACTGACCCATGGCCAGCCCGGTGGCGGTGTCGTACTTGACGATGCGTGAATACAAGCCGCGGCTGGCGGCGGTCCAGCCGTCCTGAACAGTGCCGTTTTGCAGCACGGCATAGGCGTAGCGGCCGTCGGGGCTGATGGCCAGCGCTTCCAGGCCGCGGTTGGGTTCGCGGCCGCTGGTGAGGGTGGGCGGGGCGGCGCTGTAGCCCACCGTGCCACTCACTTGCGGCACCAGGTTGGCCGGGGTTGCATAGCTGCGAACGAGGTTTCCGCTGCGGTCGAATTCCTTCAGCGACGGGCCGTATTCATCCGACACCAGCAGGTTGCCGGTGACCGGGTTGACGACAAAACCTTCGGGGTCGAATGAACGGCCCAGCACAGTCGGCGTGGCGGGTGCCAGGCCGTTGAAGGCCAGGCCGCCGTCGGTGAATTTCACCGTCTGCACGACCTGGAAGTTGCTGACAGTGCCGCTGTGGGTGTCCACGTCCAGGGTGAAGCGCTGAACACGTGTTTCGTAGGGCATCGTGCCGCCACCCGGGCCGCGGTCAGACAGGCCCCACCATTCGTTGCGCGCGCGGTCGTAGTGGATGTCGCTGAAGTAGCCGACCCGGCGGTCGAAATCGCTGCCGCCGCTGAGGTCCAGCGCGCCGCCGGGTAACGTCAGGCCGTTGACGAAGATAACGCTCGACACCGTCTGCGCCAGCGCGGGCAGGGCCATGGCGGCGGCCGCTGCCGCGATCAAAAGTTGTTTCATGCTCTGGCTTGTGAGCGATGACATAAGCGTGACGGCAGAGCGCTCGCGTGACAGCTGCGTGAAAGCAAAACGGCGCGCCACCCCGCAATCGGG
>JAYSYB010000005.1:0-2627 GCA_043716775.1 Rubrivivax sp. | reverse complement strand
TCGATGCCGAATTCAAGACGTAGCGCATGAACACCCCATAGGGGATCACCAGCGTGATCAGCACTAGCGAAATCGCAGATACGACAATGCAGGCGAGGTAGAGCGACTCCATGGCACGCGCATAGCGTGCTTCGATGTTCATGGCGCAACGCCTACTTGGTGTCTTCGATGCGCTTGAGCAAGGCAGCGTACTTGGCGCCGTATTTGTCGCGGATCGGCTGGGTCGCCTTGTAGAACGCCGGTTTGTCAGCCTTCACGAACTGCACGCCCTTGGTCTTCAGGTCGCCCTCAGCGGTGGCGGTTTTCTCATCCCACAGCTTGCGCTCCTCAAACTGCGTTTCACGCGACAACTTCTTGAGCAAGGCCTTGTCGTCCGCCGACAATCCGTCCCAGGTGCGCCTGGAAAAGATAAATATCTCGGGAATGATCAGGTGGCCGGTTTCGCTGTACACCTTGCTGACCAGGTAGTGGTTTTGTGCCAGCAGTGTCGGCGGATTGTTTTCAGCGCCGTCGACCACCCCGGTCTCGAGCGCGCTGTAGAGCTCGTTGAAGCCCATGGCCACGCCGCTGCCGCCCATGGCGTTCATGGTCTCAACGAAGATCGGGTTGCCCATCATGCGGATCTTCTGGCCCCTCAGGTCGGCCGGCGTCACGACCGGTTTCTTGCCGTATACATTGCGCACGCCGGCATCCATCCATCCCAGGGCGACGATGCGGGATGCCGGGTTGGAATTGATCTTTTCCAGCAGCTCATCGCCGATCGGACCGTCGATGACCTTGCGCATGTGCGCCTCGTCGCGAAAGATGAAAGGCAGGTTGAAGACGTTGAGCTCATCGACCACAGGCCCCATCGCGCCCACGGAAATGCGCGCGATCTGCAGCGCCCCGACTTGCGCCTGTTCGATCATTTCCTTTTCGCCGCCCAACTGCATCGACGGGTACATCTGGATGGAGATGCGGCCGTTGGTCTGGGCCTCAAGTTTCTTGCCCATGCGCACGATGGCTTCCACGGTGGGATAGCCAAGTGGATGCACGTCTGACGCCTTCCAGACGACCTTGGACTGAGCCGCAGCCGGCGTCGAAATTCCCGCCGCACTGAGGGCCAGCATCGTTGCGCACAGAGTGGAAAAGTACCGTTTCTTCATGATGTCTCCTTCGGTTGGTTGTATTTTGAAAATGCCAAATGCCAGACTATTCGGAAGCGGGCGGGCTACTGACTGGCCGTGACACCGCCGTCGATGTAGAGCACCTGCCCGGTAATGAAAGACGCGGCGGGACTGGCGAAGAACACCGCCGAGCCAGCCACATCGCTGGGATCGGCCACGCGCCCCATCGGAATACGTCCCACCACCTGCGCCTTGGTATCGGGGTTCTCCAGCCAATGCCGAGCCATCTCGGTGCGCACCACGGTCGGCGCAATGCCATTGACTGTGATGTTGTGTACTGCCAGTTCGCTGGCGTGCTGGCGGATCAGCATGACAACGCCTCCTTTGGTGGCGCAGTAGGCCGAGTAACCGCGGCCGCGCAGCCCCAATTGGGCGCGCACCGACAGCAGATGCACCTGCGAGCCGCCGCGCTTGCTGGCGATCTGGTGTTTGGCCGTTGCTTGCGCCAGGAACATCGCGGCTTTGAGGTTGACCTGCAAAAGTTCGTCGAACGTTTCCTCGGTCACGTCCAGCAGAGCCTGCTCGCGCTGCATGCCGACGCAGTTGACCAGGATGTCCAGCCCACCGAAGGACTGCGCCACCACATCCACGGATGAAAGGATGCTGGCAACCGAATGAGCGTCCATGGCCAGGCCCATGGCGTCGTGCCCCGCCGCCCCCAGTTCATTCGCGAGCGCTTTGGCCTTGGATTCGTTGCGGCCCGAGACAGCCACCTTCGCCCCCGCCAGCGCGAGCGACCACGCAATCGCCTCGCCGATGCCGCCGTAGCCACCGGGCACATAGGCCGTCTTGCCCTTCAGGCTGAACTGGCCTGAGAGCTCTTTCTGGAAGTCGATGCGCGGTGTGATTTCGGCCATGCTCAGTCCATCAACAGGCCGCCGTTGAGATCGACAATCTCCCCGGTGATGAAGCCGGCCAGCGGCGAAGCGAGAAAGCGCACCACATGCGCGAACTCTTCCGGCTCGCAGAAACGCCCGACGGGAATGTCCTTCAAGAGCTTCTGCCGCTGCTCTTCATTCAATTGTTCGGTGATCATCGGCGTCTTCACATAGGCCGGCGAGATGCCGTTGGCGGTGACGCCGAACGCAGCCAGTTCGCGCGCCAGCGAGAACGTGAGCGATGTCATCGCGCCCTTGGACACCGAGTACGCAGTGCCTGCCGTCAGCCCGCCGGTCTTGGCGGCCAGCGAGCAGGTGTTGATGATGCGGCCCCAGCGCGCCGACTTCATCGCCGGCATCACCTGCTGCGCAAGATAGAAAGCGCCGTCGAGGTTGGCGCCGAGCACACGCCGCCATTCGGCCGGCTCGGTGGCTTCGGCCTTGTTGTTGGACAGGATGCCGGCGTTATTCACCAGGATGTCCGCCTGGCCCAACGCGACGGCAATGCTCTCGTAGCCGGAGCGCACCGCGGCCGCGTCGCTGATGTCGAAGGAAAATGCCTTCGCGCCCGCACCGAGCTGGT
>JAYSYB010000400.1:0-13539 GCA_043716775.1 Rubrivivax sp. | reverse complement strand
GGGGGGGGGGTGGGTTTGGGGTTGGGGTGGTCGGCGGAAAAGTCGGCGCAAAAACAAACGGCCCGGGTTGCTGGTGCAACCCGGGCCGTGGTGACCTTCTGGCCACGCGCGCTTGGCAGCGCGTGGCCTCTAGTTCACCGGCACCCCGGGCGGAGCACCATCGTTGAATGCAGCCATGCGGGCCTTGCCACCTTGGCCGTTGAACGCAACATCCGCCACACACAGGTGGCTTGGGCAGAGCGCAACGAGAGGCAGGGTCTGGACCATGGTGCTTTCGGGTGTGGGGTTGATCGGCTGTGAGGGCGGGCCGTCTGGATGCGGACTGCTTTTCACAGAAATTGCGCAAATGATAAACAAGACGTTATCACTGCACAAGAGGTTTTGCCCCGTAAAAGTCCGCGAGACGTCCTTCAAACAGGGGATGTGTTGTGGCTGACAGCGCAGCAGATGACGCGAAGCGCTGTCTACTTCTTGCGCTTCAGCGGCGCCACGCCGGACTGGGTGCGTTGCCACAGCGCAAGCGCGTCCTCAGCCGCCAAGCTGAGTGGCGCGGGCGCTTTCGCTGCGGGCTCTCCAGGCGCTGCAGACCTTGCCTGCGAACTGGGCGCTGCAACGCCTTGCGGCGTCAGCACTTCGCCCAGCAAGTCCAGCAACCGCGTGCGCGCGCGCTGCGGGTGGCGGCGGTAGAAGGTCAGCACCAGGCCCATGATGAAACGTTCGTCGTCGTCGCGGGGCAACGAATCGTCACGCAGGGGCTCGCCAGGCAGGCCGTGGGCTGACAGCGGCTGTATGGCGCTGCCGCTGCCGCTGCCGCCGCTGCCATGGTGCAGGTCCATCCAGCCCGGGGGCTTGTGGCAGCAATGCTCGAACTGGCGCGCCAGCCTTTCGCCGATCTGGCGCGAGCGGCCCTTGATCTGGCTCCAGTAGCTGGGTTGGATCTGCACACGTTCTGCAAAACGCCGCTCCAGGCCGCGCAGCGTGGCGGCGTCGGCGTGGCGTGCGGTGGCGCGAACGAATTCCTCAAACAGCGCCAGCGCGTTGTCCAGGCGCTGCTGTGCAAGGGCCTGGGCGGGGTCGAGGGAGCCGGGTTTCATCAACCCCGATGATAATTCGTCGTTATCGCTTGACACAGTCGCCATGCCCAGTGCCAGCGGGGGGTGTCCGGCGGCACTGAAACACTGCCTGGCAAGATTACGGCCGAATCAGCATCCGCCACTCACCAAGTGCATGACTCCCCGGGCGCGCAATAGGCTGCGGCTGATGACCCCGTGACTAGTCGTCGTCCCGCACCTTGAACTGCGCCACCAGTTGCAACTGCACCGTGGGTGGCACGGGTTCGTGGTGCGACATCGCCACCGTGTAGCGCCCTTGCCCGCTGGTGAGCGCGTTCAGCCGCAGCTGGTAGCCGCTCAGTTCCGACAGCGGCGCCTGCCCGCGCACGACCATCGTGCCCAGCACGCCGGTTTGGGTCACGTTCTCGGTGCCGTTGACAAGGCCGCGGCGGCTGGCCAGGTCACCGGTGATGTCGCCCATGGCGTGTTCGGGCGCCGTGATCTCGATGTGCACGATGGGTTCCAGCACGATAGGCCGCGCCTCGCGCAACGCCGCCAGGAAAGCCTTGCGGCCGGCGGTGGCGAAGGCGATGTCCTTGCTGTCCACGCTGTGGTGCTTGCCGTCGTACACGGTGACGCGCACGTCCACCACGGGATAGCCTGCAATGGCGCCGCTGGCCAGCACTTCGCGCACGCCTTTTTCCACCGCCGGGATGTACTGACTGGGGATGGTGCCGCCCTTGACCTGGTCGACGAACTCAAAGCCGCCACCGCGCGGCAAGGGCTCCACGCGCAGGAAGACTTCGCCAAACTGCCCCGCGCCGCCGCTTTGTTTCTTGTGCCGGTGGTGGCCCTCGGCTTTGGCGGTGATGGTCTCGCGGTAGGCGATGCGCGGCGGACGTGTATTGACCTCGAACTTGTAGACGTCGCGCAGCCGGTCCAGCAGCACGCGCAGGTGCAGCTCACCCAGGCCGTAGACCACGGTCTCGTTCGTGCTGGCCACATGCTCGACCTTCAAGCAGGGGTCTTCGTCGATCAGCTTGGTGAGAATTTCCCACATGCGCTGCTCGTCGCCATGGCGCTTGGGCTCGATGGCCAGGCCGTGCACAGGCTTCGGAAAGTCCAGCGGCAGCAGGTGGATGTGCTCGTCTTCGGCGCTGTCGTGCAGCACGGCGTCGAAGTGAATCTCATCCACCTTCGCCACGGCCACGATGTCACCCGGCAGCGCGCGCTGCACCTCCACATGCTCCTTGCCTTGCAGCATGAAGAGGTGCGCCACCTTGAAGGGTTTGCGGCTGTGGCCCACGTAAAGCAGGCTTCCCTGCGCCAGTGTGCCCTGGTGCACGCGCATGACGCCCAGACGGCCGACAAAAGGGTCGACGGTGACCTTGAAGACGTGCGCCACCACATGGCGCGCGGCGTCGGGCTCGGCGTGCATGGGCACGGCGTCAGGCCCTTCGCCATTCAGGAAATCGGGCGCGTTCGCCTCCAGCGGGTTGGGCAGCAGCCGGACGATGATGTCCAGCAGCTCGGCCACACCAGCGCCGGTCTTGGCTGACACAAAGCACACCGGGATCAGGTGCCCTTCGCGCAGCGCCTGCTCCAGCGGCGCGTGCAGTTCGGTGGCGGGCACATCGCCGTCGTTCAGGTAGCGGTCGACGAAGTCGCCGTCCACTTCCACCACCTGCTCCACCAGCGCGCGATGCGCTGCGTCTACGCTGCCAAAGTCGCTGTGCCCCTGGCGGTTGAAGAAACAGTCCACCACTTTCGCGCCGCCAGCATCGGGCAAATTCAGCGGCAGACATTCGCGGCCGAACGTGGCCTGGATGTCGGCCAGCAGCGCCGCCAGGTTCACGCCTGCGGCGTCTATTCGGTTGACGATGATCAGCCGGCCCAGGTGCCGGCTGGCGGCGTAGCCCATCATGCGGCGCGCCATCGGTTCGATGCCGACGGCGGCGTTGATCACTACCGCCGCCGTCTCCACCGCTTCCAGCGCCGGCAAGCTTTGGCCCAGAAAGTCGGCCGCGCCCGGGGTGTCGATGAAGTGCACGCGGGTGCCTTCGTGCAGCAGGTGCATGACGGCCGCGTTCAGCGAATGCTGCATGCGGCGTTCCAGCGGGTCGTGGTCGCTGACGGTGGTGCCGCGTTCCAGCGTGCCGGCGGTCTGCAGGGTGCCGGACTTCACCAGCAGCGCCTCGGCAAGACTCGTCTTGCCCGCCCCGGCTGGCCCCACCAGGGCCAGGGTGCGAATATTCGACATGGGGTTGGCAGCGGCAGCAGCGTGAGTCGCCGGGCTGCCAGGGGCTAGGCTTGACATGGGGGTCTCCTTCAGCGCCAGGCCAGCGTATGCGAAGGGCGCTGCGGCCACAAGAGCGGCGGCCCTGAGCGGGTGCATGAGCGGATGCGGTGCGGTTGCGGTTGCGGTGCGGTGCGGTGCGGTGCGGTGCGGTTGCAGATGCGGTGCGGTGCCGCTCTGCGTGCTACCGTCCCCCGCCGTGCCCATGACCCCGCCACCAGAGCCCCCCGTCAACGCACCGCGCCATGTGTTGCCGGTGCTGGTGCTGGCGCAACTGCTGGGCACGTCGCCCTGGTTCGCAGTCAACGCGGTGATGCCCGATCTGCAGCGTGAATTCGGCTGGAGCGCGGCGGCGGTAGGCACGCTCACCGGCGCGCTGCAAATCGGTTTCATCGTCGGCACCCTGCTCTTCGCGCTGTTGGCGGTGGCCGACCGCTGGCCGGCGCGGCGGGTCTTCCTGGACTGTGCGCTGGCCGCCAGCGCCTGCTCGCTCTGGGCCATGCTGCGGGCAGCGCACTTCAACGAACTGCTGGCCTGGCGCGTGCTGACCGGTTTTTTCCTCGCCGGCATCTACCCGGTGGGCATGAAGCTGGCGGCGCAGTGGTTCCCGCGCGGTCTGGGCGCCGCACTGGGTTGGCTGGTGGGCGCGTTGGTGCTGGGCAGCGCCAGCCCCCACGCGCTGCGTGCGCTGGGTGCGGCGCTGCCGTGGCAGAGCGTCTTCATCGGCGTCGCCGGCGCGGCGGCGCTGGCCGGTGTGCTCGTCACCGCCTGCTTGCCCAAGCCTCCCGCGCAGGCCGGCCTGGCGGTGCTGCGCGTGTCGGCGCTGGCCAGCGTTTGGCGCGACGGCCGGGTGCGCGCGTCGGTGCTGGGCTACTTCGGTCACATGGTTGAGCTCTACACGGTGTGGGTGCTGATGCCGCTGATCCTGGCGACGCGGCTGCTCAGTGCCACGGCGGTGTCAGGGTGGGCTTTTGCAGCCCTGGGCGCGGGCGCGCTGGGGTGCGTGCTCGGTGGGCTGGCGGCGCAGCGCAGCGGCAGCGCGCGCGTGGCCCTGCTGCAGTTGATGACCAGTGGCCTGTGCTGCCTGGCCGCACCGTGGGCGCTGGTGGCGCCGTTGCCGGTCTTCCTGACCTGGTTGCTGCTTTGGGGCGTGACGGTGGCTGGCGACTCGCCGCAGTTTTCGGCCCTCACCGCCGCCAACGCGCCGCGTGAAGCGGTGGGCAGTGTGCTGACGTTGACCAACAGCATCGGTTTCGCGATTTCGGTGCTGTCGATTGAAGTCTTTGTGCGCCTGGCGCAAAGCGTGCCCCTCGCGCAGTTGCTGCCGTGGCTGGCGCTGGGGCCGGCGCTGGGGTGCATCGCCTTGCGACCCTTGCTGTCCAAGCGGTAGTCAAGCAGTCGTCTCTGGCGCGCCAGCAGCGGCTGGCACCTAAGAATCGGGGGCGCCGTGAGCAAGCGCTCGCCTGTCCCGGTTGATGCCGATGTTCAGGCCAATGTTCAGGCCGGAGCCTCCCACCGAACGTGGAAGACCTGCCCAAGGCCCGCCCCGCGCGCAGGCTGGTGGCGGCGCAACTGGGCAGCAACCGCACGGACGCGCTGTGGCGCCAGCGTGGTGACATGGGCATGGCCGACGCCAGGCGCCTGACCCCGGCGCTGACACGCGAACAAACACACCCACACATCGGTCCCGCAAAAGGGGCGCACCGCCCGCGCCGCGTTTTAAGGGTGGACCCCCGAAGTGCGGGGGTTCCTAGGGCTCTGGCAGGTGTGTGCAGCACGCCGCGCGGAAGGTTGACGGTTGACTAACGATGGCTGACCAGATGGCTGACCACTGTCACCGCAAACGACCATCAGCGGAGTCCGACCATGCCCGCGTCACCTGAAACTGAATCGCATCGCATCGCACCGCCTGGCCCTCGCCGGTTTGATCGCATCGATGGCGTCCGCAGCAGCCCTTGCGGCCAGCTGCACCCGGAACAGCATGAGCGGCAACTGGAACGAGTTGGCCAAATGGCTGGCTGGCTGGCTTGCGTCACCGGCAACGGCCACCGCGGCGGCGTGCCGGGTTCGACCGACAGCGCCACCATTGGCGCGGCTGGTGTGGTCACGGTCAACACGGCGCAGAGCATCGGTGCCGTCACCAACGCCGGCAGTCTGATCGTGGACGCAGCTCGCTGCGGGCCACCGGCGGCATCACGGGCAGCGGCACCATCACCATCCAGGGCGGCGGCCTTCGGGCACTGCGACGATCAACTGCGTCTCTGATGCCGGCAATGTGGGCGGCTGCGCGCCCAACTGCCAGTTGAACCTGGCGTCGCAAACAATGAACGTTGCAGGCAAGGTCTACACGCAAGCGGTGGGCACGGCCAGTGGCACAGCCATCAAGTTTGGCGTCGTGCGCGTCGGTGACACGGTCAGCACGGCCAACATCACCATCAGCAGCACGGTGGCCAGCACCGCGCTGAACGATTCGCGGCGCGCCGACTTGAGCGGTATCGGCGGCGCTTTCAGCGCACCGGCCAGCGTGGCCGGCATCACGGCGCAGGCCGCGGACCAGATGGCGGTGGGCCTGAACACTGCGACGGCCGGCATCTTTTCACCGCAGCATCTGCGGCTCGTTGACCGGCTGGACTGGGCTGGCTGAAAGCCCGATCTGCCGTTTCACCCGGTCTACTGAAACGCCACCTCGGCAAAGCTGCGCAGCTTGCGGCTGTGCAGGCTGCCCGACCCTTCGCCGCGCAGCAGCTCTACCGCGCGCATGCCGATGCGCAGGTGCTGGTCCACACGCTCGCGGTAGAAATGGTTGGCCATGCCGGGCAGTTTGATCTCGCCGTGCAGCGGCTTGTCGCTCACGCACAGCAGGGTTCCGTAGGGCACGCGGAAGCGGAAACCGTTGGCGGCGATGGTGGCGCTCTCCATGTCCAGCGCCACCGCACGGCTCTGGCTGAAACGCCGTTCAGGGCCGCTGGGGGGCAGCAGTTCCCAGTTGCGGTTGTCGGTGCTGACCACCGTGCCGGTGCGCAGAATGCTTTTAAGTTCATAACCAGAAAGTTGTGTGACATCTGCCACCGCCTGCTCCAACGCCCGCTGCACCTCGGCCAGCGCCGGCACGGGCACCCACAGCGGCAGGTCTTCGTCCAGCACGTGGTCTTCGCGCATGTAGGCGTGGGCCAGCACGTAGTCGCCAAGCTTCTGGCTGTTGCGCAGGCCCGCGCAGTGGCCCAGCATCAACCAGGCGTGCGGGCGCAGCACGGCCACGTGGTCGGTGATTGTCTTGGCGTTGGCGGGGCCGACGCCGATGTTGACCATCGTGATGCCCCGGCTGCCGTCCAGCATGAGGTGGTAGGCCGGCATCTGCGGCAGGCGTGGCGGAACGGTGCCCAATTCATCACCGGACTGCGGTGCGCTGCCGGCGCGGCGGGTGACGACGTTGCCGGGCTCGACGAAGGCTTCGTATTCGCAGGCCGGGTCGGCCATCAGGGAGTGGCCGAGCTTGATGAATTCGTCGATGTAGAACTGGTAGTTCGTGAACAGCACAAAGTTCTGGAAGCGCTCGGGCCCGGTGCCGGTGTAGTGCCGCAGGCGGTGCAGCGAATAGTCCACCCTCGGCGCCGTGAACAGCGCCAGCGGCTGCGGGTCGCCCGCCGCGCGCACGTGGGTGCCGTTGGCGATGCCGTCGTCCATGGCAGCCAGGTCGGGCAGGTCAAAGCGGTCGCGCATCAGCAAGCGCCGTTCGGGCGGCATGTTGCCTTCAAGGTGGTCGTGTTCAGCCAGCGAGAAGTGCACGGGAATCGGCAACGCGCTGGTCCCCACCTCAATCTGCACGCCGTGGTTGCGCAGCAGCAGGCGAAACTGTTCCAGCAGATAGTCGGCAAAGAGGTCAGGCCGCGTGATGGTGGTCTCGAAGACGCCGGGGCCGGCGACAAAGCCATAGCTCAGGCGCGAATCGGCGCGCGCCACGGTGTCGGTTCGCACGCGCGCGAAGGGGTAGCAGGCGCGCACATGCTGGCCGTCGTCTTCACCCGCTACAAAACGCTGCAACGCGCCGCGCAGGTGGTCGATGCTGCTGCGGTAGATGGCCTGCACCTGGGCCAACGCGTCTTCCGCGTTGTCGTGGCGGGATGGGGCGATGAAGAGGGGCAATGACGACATGGGAGATCTTTCTTGTTATTGGATTGCGCAGCAGGTGCCGCGTTTCCATTATCGAATGTCCCGATGTCATGCTGGCGTGCCTTGTGCGGGACCGCCGCCTCCCTCACAGGATGTAGCGCGACAGGTCTTCGTTGTGCGCCAGCTCAGCCAGCCGCGCGTCCACTGCTGCGGCGTCCATCACCACCGTCTGGCCGCTGCGGTTGGGGGCGTCGAAACTCACCTCGTCCAGCAGCCTTTCCATCACCGTGGCCAGGCGGCGAGCACCGATGTTTTCGGTGCGCTCGTTCACTTCAAAGGCAATCTCGGCCAGGCGCCGAACGCCTTCGGGCGTGATCTGCAGCGCCAGACCTTCGGTGGCCAGGAGCGCGGTGTACTGCGCGATCAAACTGGCCTGCGTGCTGGTGAGGATGGCTTCGAAGTCCTCGACGCTAAGCGACCCAAGCTCCACGCGAATCGGGAAGCGGCCCTGCAGTTCAGGGATCAGGTCGCTGGGCTTGGCAAGGTGAAACGCGCCGCTGGCGATGAACAGCATGTGGTCGGTTTTCACCATGCCGTACTTGGTGTTGACGGTGGTGCCTTCCACCAGCGGCAAGAGGTCGCGCTGCACCCCGGCGCGTGAGACTTCGGCTCCCCCGTGTTCACCCCGGGACGCGACCTTGTCGATCTCGTCGATGAAGACGATGCCGTTGCCTTCGACATTGGCCAGCGCAGCGGCGCGGATCTCGTCCTCGTTGACCAGACGGCCGGCTTCTTCGTCTTGCAACCTCGGCAGCGCTTCGCCTATTCGCATCTTGACCTTCTTGCGCTTGCCCTGGCCCATCTGCGAAAACAGGCCCTTCAACTGCTCGGCCATGTCTTCCATCCCGGGCATGCCTTGCGGGCCCAGGATTTCGAGCGTGGGTTTGCTGTCAGCGACATCGATCTCGATGTCCTTGTCGTCCAGCAGGCCTTCGCGCAGGCGCTTGCGCAGCACTTGCCGAGCGGTGTTGTCGGCGGGGGCTTCGTTGCCAAAACCGATGGCACCCGCGCCGCGCGCCGGCGGCACCAGGGCGTCGAGCACACGCTCCTCCGCCGCGTCGGCCGCCGCCGCGCGCTTGTGGCGCATCTGGCGTTCGCGTTCCTGCTTGATGGCCACATCCATCAAGTCGCGCACGATGCTGTCCACGTCCTTGCCGACATAGCCCACCTCGGTGAACTTGGTGGCCTCGACCTTGATGAAAGGCGCGTCGGCCAGCCGCGCCAGGCGCCGCGCAATCTCGGTCTTGCCAACACCGGTGGGGCCGATCATCAAAATGTTCTTCGGCGTGATCTCGCCGCGCAAACTGCCTTCCACCTGCTGGCGGCGCCAGCGGTTGCGCAGTGCGATGGCAACGGCGCGTTTGGCCGCGTTCTGGCCGACGATGTGGCGGTCGAGCTCCGACACAATTTCTTGCGGCGTCATGGACATACGTGCCCCTCGGTCGGTGAGTACGCCGCCCAATCCCCCAAGGGGAACGACGGCCGCGGCTCCATACCCGCCTTCGCGGGCACGGACGGCCGGGGTGCCAGCCGCGTCTCGCGGCTGGCGGAGGCCGGCCTGGGGCGGCCTTGCGCTCTGCTCGGGCTCATCCCAGCGTCTCCACGATGTGGTTCTGGTTCGTGTAGATGCAGATCTCGCCCGCAATTTCCAGCGAGCGCTTGACCACCTGCGCCGGCGTCATCTGTGTGTGCTCCAGCAACGCCCGCGCGGCCGCCTGCGCATAGGCACCACCCGAACCGATGGCAACGATGCCGTGTTCGGGTTCCAGCACGTCCCCATTGCCCGTGATGATGAGCGAGCAGGTGCTGTCAGCCACCGCGAGCATGGCTTCCAGGCGACGCAGCACGCGGTCGGTGCGCCAGTCTTTTGTCAATTCGATGGCGGCGCGCTGCAGGTGGCCCTGGTGTTTGTCAAGCTTTGCCTCAAAGCGCTCAAACAGCGTGAAGGCGTCGGCGGTGGCGCCGGCAAAACCGGCCAACACCTGTTCGCGGTACAGCTTGCGGACCTTGCGCGCGCTGGCCTTGATGACGATGTGGCCCAGCGTGACCTGGCCGTCGCCGCCAATGGCGACAAGCGGCCCGCGCCGCACACTGACGATAGTAGTGCCGTGATAACTTTCCATAGCTGCGCTAACTGAGGCCGTTGGCCCCTGGTTCAACCCCAAAAGCGCGGCCCTATCAAGGCCATGCGCGGAACCGGCTTTGCCGAGCTGCAGCATCAGCCCCCGCGGTGGGCAGCAAGAAGAGCGTGGGGGCTTGTGCCTTCACACTTTCCGAACTTGGACCTTGGCGTGCTCGTTGATGCCCATGGCACCGAAGAACAAGGCCAGCAGCCGGTGCGTATCGACAAACTGCACCGCACGCGCTTCGTTGCGGCGCGCCAGCACCCAATTCAGCAGGTCGCCCGCCGCGATGAAGTCAACCCGGATCAGCCGCGCGCAAGACACGCTGACCACCGGCGCGTTGCCCAACTGGCTGTGCAGCTTTTCCAGCGTGGCACTGATGTCGCCGACGAGCTGGCCGGACAGTTCCACATGCGCCATCTCGATGCCACCGCCGATGTCCTCGGCCAGGCCAGATTCCAGGAAGCTCGTGGACACGTCGCTCACCACCGACAACGGCGGGTTGCGCGTGGACAGGCTGCTGCCGCTGATGTGCACCTTGCAACGCGTCGGCTCCCAAGACGGCGGGCTCACCTCATAGGTGACACAGTAGTCGATGGCGGCTTCGTCAAACTGGTCGGCGCGGTTGGCCAGGCGCAGCGCGTCCAGGCGCGTCAGCCAGAAGGCCGGGTCGGCGTCACGCACGCCAGTGGGCGCTGAGTCTTGCAGCACGGTGAACAGCATGTCGCCGGCCTGCCAACGCATCTCCAGCGCTTGGCCCGCCCACAGGCGAAACACCATCGACAGCTGCGTGGCGGCTTCTGCATCCACACTGCGCAGGCCGCTCCAGTCAAAGACCCAGGGCAGCGGCATCTGCAGCGACTGCGACCGCAGGCGCGCCACGGCTTCGATGTCCAGGATGTCCGGGCAGACCCAACCCACGTCGCCATGGCTGCGTGACGCGGTGCTGGTGACGATCGGTTCGTCGGCCAGTGCGTCGGCCACCAACTTGGGCAGTGAATACCACTGCGGCGCGCTCCAACCGAACTGCTGCGCGTAGTCCAGCGCCAGACTCTCGAAGCGCTGATGCTGACCAGTGGCGCGGTACAGATCAAAAAGAACCAGCCAGGTCTCGGCATGCTGGGAACGATCACCGCCTATGCCGGTGATGCGCTGCAGCGCTTCTTCGCAAGGGCCGAAATCTGCGTTGGCGAAGGCGATCACGGCTTCGTCGAGTTCGGGGTCGTGGACGACTTCGCTGACCTCGACGGCGAAGGCGCTGCCGAAATCGGTGTTTTCAGCCAGCGGCGGCCGGCCGCTGACGGGGCCCGGGCCGGCGCCGTCAAAGGACACTGACGAAAGCGGCGCCAGTGGTGGCAGACCCGAGACCATTTGCACGGGGGCTGGGGCCGCCGCCGGGGGCAGGGTGATGTCGGGCAACGGCGACAGCGCGGCGGCAGCGCCGGACATTGAGAATGACGACGTTGCGGTCGAAGCTGCCTGGTCGCCGCCGTGGGAATGCGCAGGGGGGATTGGGGCTGCGGCTGGGACTGGCGCACTGGTGAACGAGCCCGAGCCCGAGGATCCACCCGCAGACGAAGAGGTGCGCGGTTCTATCTCAAACATCGGCAGCGGCGCGCGCGCGGCCGGCGCGGGTGCAGCCGCAGGCGGCGGCGGGGCATAGCTGCCTGGGCCACGGCCTCTGCCGGTGGTGTTGAAGCCAGCGTCGCCGACCATCTGCTGTTCGATTTCGTCGATCTTGGCCTTGACGCCGTCCGGCCGGGCCTGGTTGTCAGGCAACCGCGCTTCGGAATCGTCAAGCCTGGACGACGTGCCAAGCGTGGCCAGCTGTTCAGGCGACAGGCCTTCGCGACGCACCCGGCGCAGCATGTCGAATTCGCGCTTGCGCACAAAGTCGTTGCGGCGCTTGCGTTCGATCATGGCCTTGAGCTCGGACTTTTCGAGCTCGAGCTCTTTGGTGTCTTCCTGGCGCGAATGGAGGTCGGTCCAGTCGGTGGCGGGGTTCGCGACGAACCTCACCACCTTGCGGAAGAAACTCTCGTTTTCAGCCATGGGGGAATGGTACTCCGGGGTCTTGGCGCGGCAGCCGTGCCCGAACCCGTTGCTGCCACCGCCGGTGGGGTGAATTGAGCCGAGCGTTGAATGGGTTGCGGGTGGGTCGCGGTGGATCGCGCCGCACGTTCACGGCCCCGCGCCCAGCCGGGTCGGGTCGGCTAGTCGCCGAACATCTTCTGTTTCATCTCGCGGCGCTGCTGCGCTTCAAGCGACAACGTCGCCGTGGGCCGCGCCATCAACCTGGCCAGACCGATGGGTTCGCTGGTTTCGTCGCAGAAGCCGTATTCGCCGGTTTCCAGACGCGTCAGCGACTGCGCGATCTTCTTCAGCAGCTTGCGTTCACGGTCGCGGGTGCGCAGTTCCAGCGCGTGTTCTTCCTCGATCGTGGCGCGGTCCACTGGGTCGGGCACGATGGAAGTGTCTTCACGCAGGTGCTCGGTGGTCTCGCCGGCGCTGGACAGCAGGTCGTCCTTCTGCTGCTGCAGGCGCACTCGGAAGAAGTCGAGCTGCTTGTCGTTCATGTACTCCGCTTCAGGCATGGCCAGCAGTTCGGGCTCGGTCAGGTCGCGGCCCGCTTTGCTTTTCCAGGCATTCGCCAGCTTGGGATCAATCTTCTGGATGGGTTTGGGCAGTTCAGCCGTTTCAGTCATCGGGCGGGCGGCGGGTTTGGCCGCAGGAGCAAAGCGATCGGTGAACCGGTTGGCCATGGGCGCCGGTGCTGGGATGGGTGCCGGCTCCGCCAAAGCGGGCTTCCTGGCGGCGGCCCTGGATGCGGGGGCCTTGGCGGCGGGCCCCGGTGGTTTGACGACAGCCGGCGCGGCGGCTTTGGCAGTAGCCGGCGCGGCGGCTTCAACAGCAGCCGGCGTTGCAACTTTCACGGCCTTGACGGCAGCGGGCGCGGATCCTTTGGCGGTGCCTGCTGCCAAGGCGGCGTTGGCGACTGTCTCGGTGGTTGCCTTGGCCGTCGGGGCAGGCGCAGGTTTGGAAGCGCTGGTCGGGGCTGTCTTGGCCGCAGGGCTGGCTGAGGCCGCCGTCTTGGCCGGTGGCTTGTTCACGGGGACCTCCTCCCCTTTCGGGAACGCTGAATCAATTGGTGCCGCCTGCTCGTGGACACGCGCAGGCGGAATGGCCTTTGGGGAGGTGTGTCGAACCGGTCTGACCCCCAGGGCGCGCGGATTGTAGCCACGCATCCAGCTGCGGCCCCGGGCGTAGCCCGAAGGCCTTGCCGGGCATCACGTCAGACACTGCTCCAGCCCCTGCAACAGCACCTCTTTGGGCAGGTCGATGCCGATGAAGACGACCTTGCTGCCCTTCTCTTCGCCTGGCGCCCACTTCGGGCCGAGGTCACTGCCCATCAGCTGGTGCACGCCCTGAAAAATGACCTTGCGGTCGCTGCCCTTCATGTAGAGAACGCCCTTGTAGCGCAGCATCTTCGGGCCATAGACCTGGACGATGGCGCCCAGAAAGTCTTCCAGCTTGGCGGGGTTGAAGGCCTTCTTGCTGCGGAAGACGAAGCTCTTCACGTCGTCGTCGTGGGCGTGGTGGGCGTGGTGGGCGGGGTGGTCGCAATGTTCGTCGTGGACGTGGTCGTGGTCATGGTGACCCTGACCGTGCCCGTCATCCGCATTCAGGAATTCGGGGTCGATCTCAAGCTTGGCGTTGAGGTTGAAGCCCTTGAGGTCAAACACCTCAGATAGCGGCACTGCACCGAAGTGCACCGTGCGCTGTGGCGCGCGCGGGTTCATGTGCTTGACTCGGTGCATCAGCGCGGCCAAGTCAGCCTCGCTCACAAGTTCAGACTTGCTGATGAAAATCTGGTCGGCAAAGCCGATCTGGCGGCGCG
>JAYSYB010000399.1:0-13595 GCA_043716775.1 Rubrivivax sp. | reverse complement strand
GTGCGCGGTGTCGGCTTCCTTGGTTTCAGCCAGCAGCACACCGGGGTCTGCATCACCCGAAGGCAGAAGGGCATCGACGCCCGCGCGGTCAAGCAAGGCCTTGGACGCGCCGATTGCCAGCAGGGTCTTGCCGTGGCGATATTGCTGGGCCACAAAGTCGACCGCCTGCGCATGGCGCAGCAGCACCTTCACACCTGCCTCGCCGTCGGGCACCAGCACGGCGTCGAACAATACCGGCGGTGAGTTCTCGAAGCTGGCTGTGGCTTCGACGGCTTCACCGTCGGCCGTCTCGATGAAACCCAAGCGCGGCGCGACGACCACACAGACCGCACCCGCCGCATGCAATGCCGCCTGCGCTGCACGCAATGAAGCCCCTTCAACGCCGGCCGCCGCCAGCAGTGCCACCTTGCGGGTGCGTATGCCACCGTCGCCGGGCAAGGCCATCAGAGACAGCGCGGCCGACACCGTCACCTCGGGCGCGTTCGGTGCCTGCAGCGCGCGTGGCAACGCAACGGGCACCTGCATGCCCAAGCCATCCGCAATTTGCGCGGCCAGTTGCGGCGACACGTTGACCAGCGACGCCAGCATGCGCTCGCGGATCGCGGGCACCGTCAGCTTGCTCAGCTCAAAGCGGAAGCCGCCGGCAATGTGCGCCTGCTCCACCGCAGTCTGGCTGTCGTAGAACAAGGTGGCCTGCGTGTAGTGGTCGGCAAACTTTTCCGGCTTGCCTCGCAGCTTTTCGCCATCGGTAGGCTGGGGGAAAGACACGAAGCCCTTGGCGCCAGCCTGAAACGGGCAGCCGCCGCCCAGCGAATTGGGCTCGTAGGCCACGCGCCCCCGGTGCAAGGCCTGCCGATGGATGCCGTCGCGCTGGTTGTTGGACACGGCGGCCAGCGACGCATTGATCGGCAGCTCATGAAAGTTGGCGCCGCCCAGGCGCGTGATCTGCGTGTCCACGTACGAGTGGTGACGCCCGGCCAGCAGCGGGTCATTGCTGAAGTCGATGCCGGGCACCACATGCGCGGTGCAGAACGCCACCTGTTCCGTCTCCGCAAAGAAGTTGTCGGGGTTGCGGTTCAGCACCATGCGCCCCACCGGCCGCACCGGCACCAGTTCTTCGGGGATCAGCTTGGTGGCGTCCAGCACATCGAAGCTGAAGGCCTCGGCCTGTGCTTCGCTGAACAGTTGCAGGCCGAGTTCCCATTCCGGGTATTCGCCCGACTCGATGGCCTCCCACAAATCACGGCGGTGGAAGTCGGGATCGGCGCCCATGATCTTTGCCGCCTCGTCCCACACCAGCGAATGGGTGCCCAGCAGGGGTTTCCAGTGGAATTTGACGAACTGCGAAGCACCGTCGGCGGTGACGAGCCTGAAGGTGTGGACGCCGAAGCCCTGCATCATGCGCAGGCTGCGCGGGATGGCGCGGTCGGACATCACCCACATCAGCATGTGCGTGGTCTCGGGCGACAGTGAGGCAAAGTCCCAGAAGGTGTCGTGCGCCGACGCCGCCTGCGGAATCGCGTTGTGCGGCTCGGGCTTGACGGCATGCACAAGGTCGGGGAACTTCATCGCGTCCTGGATGAAGAACACGGGGATGTTGTTGCCCACCAGGTCCCAGGTGCCTTGGTCGGTGTAGAACTTGACGGCGAAGCCGCGCACGTCCCGCGCCGTGTCGGCTGAGCCGCGTTCGCCGGCCACGGTGGAAAAGCGCACGAACACCGGCGTGATCTTGCCGGCTTCGGCAAAGGGCGCGGCGCAGGTCAGGTCAGAGAGAGCGTCATAGGCTTCAAAGTAGCCGTGTGCTGCCGAACCGCGCGCGTGGACGACGCGTTCCGGGATGCGTTCGTGGTCGAAATGCGTGATCTTCTCGCGCAGGATGAAGTCTTCCAGCAGGGTCGGTCCGCGCAGCCCGGCTTTCAGCGAATTCTGGTTGTCGGCAATCGCCACACCCTGGTTGGTGGTCAGCACGTGCCCGGAACCATCGACGCGGGCCTGCGCCAGCCGGCCGTCGGTGGCGTGCCCGCCAGGCGCTGCAGAGTCACCGGTCTTCGCGCTGACGTTGACCTCGCTCAGGGTGCTGGCCGATACCGCATCAGTCGCGGGTTCGGCAGTCAGACCGACTGGTGGGTTCACGGCGTTGTCGCGCCCGGAGTCGAGCGCCTTGTTCGTGTTGTGCGGCATGGAAGCCACCAGTGCCTGCGTGCCGGTGGCCTGAGCCATCACGAGGTCAGGTGCCGCCGCCGCCTTGCCGGCGGCGCCACGGCCGGCGTGGCGCGCAGGCATGGGTTTGGGCTCGCCCGAGGTTCGGGCTGGGTTTCTGGCGGGGTTGCTCGGGGGGTTGCTTGCAGGGTTGCGTGCGGTTGTGGGCTGTGATGACTCTTTTTTCATGGCTAACTCCAATGTGAGTGTGGACAGCAATGGCTGTATCCAGGGCTGGTTCTTGCCATTGGCAATTCACGTCACCCGCACGTTGGCGACCCACGATGCAGGCCGTCTTCGTTGCGGTTGGTGCGAGGGCGGGCCGGACGCCAATCGCCCCTTGCGGGGCGATGGCGCCGGCAGGCCCGCAGTGGTTCGGGATACGGCCCGGGCCGGTCAGGAAGAGCCGGTGACGCGGTTCCAAGCGTCACGCACCGCGTGCTTGGCGCTGTCCCAGCGCAACGTGGACCCGCCATTGCCAGTGGTCCATTGCTGCGACATTTCGGGCTCGATTTCGTCGAAGCTGCGTCCGGGATAACGACTGACCGCGTCGACGCCGAAGCCGTAGGCCGGGCCATAGTCGTCGTAGCTGGAGCCGCGTTCGACATACGGCCGGTCGCTGTAGTTGTCGCGCCAGTACGCGTCTTCCTGCGTCGGGTCCATTGCTTCGGCCACGCCCTTGCCGGCGAGCCCGCCGACAACGGCACCGACTGCCGCGCCGACGACCGTTCCCACCGGCCCGACGACAGTGCCCGCCGCCGCCCCGGCTGCAGCACCGCCCAGTGCGGCGCCGAGCCCGGTGCCAATGGGGTGTGCGCCAGGGGCGCCTGAAATCGGGTCGCGGTTGGCATTTTCATAGCCGTCGCGATCGGCTTCCCGATACGCGCTGCGATCGGCTTCTTCGTCACGTGGGTCGTTGATGCTGTTCATCGCGTTTCCTTGTGCTGATGGAGTGGAACTGCGGTGCACGCGATCAGCGCACGCTGCCACGCCGGAAGACATTCACGATCGCCAGCAGGATCGCGGCGCCGAGGAACGAGACCAGCATGCCCGGCAAGCTGAAGTTGTCCTGGTTGATCGTGCCGACGCCAACCAGCGGTGAGATAAGCCAGCCGCCAAGCATGGCGCCGACGATGCCGACCACCACGTTGAGGACCATGCCTTGTTGGTCGTTGGTTTTCATCAGCATGCTGGCAAGCCAACCGATGACACCGCCGACGATCAGCCAAATGATGAAGTTCATGACGTACTCTCCAGTGCTTCTCTAGGTGCCCCGAGCGGGATGCGCGAGACTTGAGCAGGCATATTTGCGCCGGTGCCCAACAGCGTCTGTGCGACACCGTACATGGTCATATTTTTGTGCCGGTCATTAGCCAGCCACTCATCGGAAACGGTCGCGCACAGACCTGGCCTGCCAACGCGCTTGAGCGCGTTGAAGGGTGCATGCAGGTTGTTTGCGGTGTCCCTGTGTCCGGCGCGAAATGCGCTGCGGACCGGGCTATCCAACGCGATGCGCCGTCGGGGGTTGTGGTCACCCTCGACAGATGGGTCAGCGCCTGCGTCTGGGCTTGACCTTAGGGGCAGGCGATAAGACCGATTCCGCCACCGCCGCTTTCCCTTGCCCCTTCACTTGCCCTTTCACTTGCCCTTTCACGTGCCGATTCACCTGTGCCGTCGCGTGGCCGCGCAAGGTGCCCGCGACACGGTTCGCCGCGCTCAGCCACATGCTCATGAACGGGTTCTTCTTCAACCAGGGATTTGACATCTCGATCCTTCGGTACTTTCCATCGCCCGCGGCGAACGCGAAGCACGAGCCGCCAGCGCACGGTGGGTGCGGCGTGGCTCAGCGTCCTGCGGAAAGCCGGTCTGTGGGGGCGCTGCGTCGAGCAATCAAATCAGCCGCGGCGCTGGCCAGCGCCCGCAGATGGTCCATCTGCTCAGGCGCCAACTGCCTGGGCCGTGTGTCACAGGCACAGAGCGTGCCGACGGTCTGGCCGCGAACGGTCAACCGGGCCGCGGCATAGAAGCGTATGAAGGGATCGCCCGACACCTTGGGGTGGCCCTGGAATTGCGGGTCGAGCAGCGTGTCTTCGACGACGATCAAGTCGTTTGTGCTGCTGAAGAAAACTTCGCAAAAGGACGTAACTGCAGGCGACTGCGTTTGCGTTTGCGTTTGCGTTTGCGTTTGCGTTGGTGTTGGCGTTTGCATTTGCTGGATGCCAACACACGACTTGAACCAGTCGCGTTCGGCATCCAACAGATTCACCATCGTGATCGGAACGGCCAATGCAGTAGCCAGCAAGCGCGTGATGTCGTCGTAGGCGCGTTCCGGGCTCGAATCAAGAATCAGGGCCCGGCGCAATTCTGCTAGCCGCGAGGTATTGAGCCTCATGGTCTGCGATGCCATCGGCCAGGTTGCTTTGCAAGCTTGAATGCGATCTTCATGCGGCGGCGCTGGGGTCGTCGCGTCGGATCAGGCTCATCTCACCGTCCGGTTCCAGGTACATGCGCTTGACGGTGGCCACGTCTTCGACACCCTCTTGTCGGATCTTGGCATTCAGCTCTGCATCAGTGATGAGCTCTCGACGCATGTTCCTGCGCTGCAACTTTCCATCGCGAACCAGGCACAGGCGCGGCGGCGACGTGAGGCGCCGCATGACCGGGAAATGGAAGCTCATGAAGTCGAGCATATAGCTCCAGAAGACGAGCGTGGCGATCAGCACCATGCCGTCGGTAGCCGACGTCGCGTTGCCGATCATGCTGTTCTGCGCGGCGTCGCCAAGGATCACCACGAACAAGAAATCGCTGATACCCAGCGACCCCACGTCGCGGCGCAAGATGAAGCGGAAGACAAGGTACAAAAACCAATACATCAGCGTGCCGCGCAGCACCAACTCCAGCGGTGACACGGTCAACGAGAAAATGCCTGCGAAGTCAACGTCGAAGATGTTCACGAAATGATCCGCCACCGGATGGTCGGTCTGCAAGGACCCTGCGGGGGCAGCTTTCAAGCGCTGCCCAACCGGACCGAGCGACCTGTGCGGTCCATCAACACGAGGGTAATTCTCCGGCCCGGCTGAAGGGCTAGGACGGCGCCGCGTTGTTGCGTAGGACCGTTGGACCGTTGGACCCGCAGCCAGCTACAGCTTCTCGGGTTCCCCTGCGGCCTGAGGTGAAGTGGGCTGCCACTTCATCAAGCGCTTCTCCACCCGCCCCACCGCCGCGTCCAGCACAAGCGCAAACAGTGTCAGCACCACGATGCCGGCCATCACGGTGTTGATGTCGAAGGTGCCCTCGGCCTGCAAGATCAGGTAACCCACGCCTTGTGAAGAACCCAGGTATTCGCCCACCACCGCGCCTACAAAGGCCAGGCCGACGCTGGTGTGCAGGCTGCTGAAGACCCAGCTGGTGGCGCTGGGCAGGTAGACGTGGCGCAGCAGCTGTTTGTTGCTGGCGCCCAGCATGCGCGCGTTGGCCAGGATCACCGGGCTGACTTCCTTCACGCCTTGGTAGACGTTGAAGAAGACGATGAAAAACACCAGCGTCACGCCGAGTGCGACCTTGCTGGCAATGCCAAGGCCAAACCAGACCGAAAAGATCGGCGCCAGGATGATGCGCGGCATGCTGTTGAGCGCTTTCACATAGGGCTCCAGCAGCGCGCTGGCCGTGGGGCTCAGCGCCAGCCACAGGCCAGCGGCCAAGCCCAGCACCGAGCCGAACCCGAAGGCGAGCAAGGTCTCGATCAGGGTGACGGCCAGGTGGCGGTAGATGTCGGCATCAACCACGAACCAGACCCAGATGCGCTGCGCCACCTTCAGCGGCTCACCAAAGAAAAACGAAGCCTGGCGGTCGTTGTCGAACATGAAATTGGGCAGCAAGCCGGGGCGCGTCATGGCGTACCAGAAACCCAGCAACAGCAGCAGCAGCGCGGCTTGCCACAGGCGCAGTCGCGTCCGGCTCATGCGGTCTTCCCTTTGACGTTGACCTGCAATTGCTGCGCGTAACCCTTCAGCACTTCGTCGCGCAGCACGGCCCAGATGGCGGCGTGCAGTTCGATGAAACGTGGCGTGGTCTTGATCTCGGCCACATCGCGCGGGCGCGGGATGTCGATGCTGAATTCGCCGATCAGCCGCGCCGCCGGGCCGGCGCTCATGATGACGACGCGGTCACTCATGGCAATGGCTTCGTCAAGGTCGTGGGTGATGAAGAGCACCGCCTTTTTCTTCGCTGCCCACAGTGCCAGCACCTCGTTTTCCATCAGCTGCCGGGTCTGGATGTCGAGCGCGGAAAAGGGCTCGTCCATCAGGATGATGTCCGGGTCCAGCGCCAGCGTCTGCGCAAGAGACGTTCGCTTCCTCATGCCGCCCGACAGCTGGTGCGGGTAGCGGTCGCCAAAGCCGCCCAGGCCGACCCGACGCAGCCACTCTTCAGCCACCGGCCTGGCGTCAGGCGCAGCGCGGAACTCAAGCCCCGCCATCACGTTGCCAAGCGCGGTGCGCCAGGGCATCAGGCTTTCGGCCTGGAACATGTAGCCCGCGCGGGTGTTGATGCCCGTGAGCGGCGCACCGAAGACTTCAACCGCGCCGGTGCTGGGCGCCAGCAGGCCCGCTGCGACGTTGAGCAGCGTGCTCTTGCCGCAGCCGGTGGGGCCGACGACGGAGACGAATTCGCCCGCCGCGACGGTCAGCGACACATCACGCACCGCCGTGTAGCGCTGGGACTCGTTGCTGACGAACGTGCAGGCCACACCTTTCAGCGACAGCGCCGGGGCCGTCATGAGGCCAGTGCCGTCCGGGCCGACTGCGCACGCGGCTGCGTCAAGAGGCCAATCAACCACAGCATCGCGACGATGGCCGCCGCGCCCATCAGCTGTTCGCCCAGACTGAAGCGGTGCGCAAACCACAGGAAACCGCTGGTGGCGCCCAGCACGGCTATGAAAAGGCTTGCGGCCAGCCACAAGGCACCGGGGTGGGTGGGTGGGTCATAACGCTGCACTTTGGTGACATCAAAAGCTGCCTTCGGCCAGCGCGCGGCCACGTCGGCCGGCTGCCAGCCGGGTGGCTTGACCCACACCCGCAGCTTGTCGGCCCAGGACGCAGCGCGCCACGCATCCAGCGCCAGGTCGCGGTAGACCTGCAGGTTGGCCCACAGCGGGTTCCAGCTGCGCAGCGGCGCACGGGTTCCATAGACGATCGGACCGGCATCGTCTTCTTCCTTGAAGGTGCCGAACAAACGGTCCCAGATGATCAGGATGCCGCCGTAGTTCTTGTCCAGGTAACGGTCGTTGACGGCATGGTGCACACGGTGGTTGCTGGGGCTGCAGAACCAGCGGTCGAACCACCCGAGCCTGCCGACCTGCTGCGTGTGGACCCAGAACTGATACAGCAAGTCGATCAGCGCGACCACGCCAAACACCAGCGGCGGCACACCCACCAGCGCAAGCGGCACATAGAACACCCAGCCCAGCAAGAAGCCGCTGCTGGTCTGGCGCAAGGCCGTGCCCAGGTTGTAGTCCTCGCTCTGGTGGTGCACCGCATGCGCCGCCCACATCACCGCCACGCGGTGGCTGGCGCGGTGGAGCCAGTAGTAGCAGAAGTCGTAGAACAGCAGCGCAAAGAGCCACACCCACAGCGCGTCGGCCGGCAGGCGCGTGATCGCAACGTGCTCAAACACCAGCGTGTACAGGCCGATGCGCAGCAGCTTGCCGAAGACCCCGCTGACCTGGCTCATGACACCGAGGCCGACGCTGCTCAGCGTGTCGCTCAACCGGTAGGTGTTGCGGCCACGCGCGCGGCCCACCGCATATTCCAGCGCGATGAGCAGCAGGAACACCGGTGTGGCCAGAACGATGATCTGCGCGCCGGTCATGGCTGCCTCTGCGTTGACACGTTCAGGTCAGCCCGTCGGCAGATCAACCGCGCGGGTACTTGGCATTGGCCTTCGTCGCGAAGTCATTGGTGTAGACGGCGGCCAGGTCCAGCGTGGCCTTGGCAAGGTCGGCGTCGATGCTGGCCAGCGCGCGAAAGGCCGTGTCCGCCCCCTTGTCGGGAAAAAGGCCGTCGGCGCTGAGCGCGCCCTTGGCGGCCAGGAAGGCGTCAATGTAGACGGCGCGGTCACCCAGCAGAAAGGCCTCGGGCACATTGGTGATGATGTCGCCCGGCCCAGCCGCCTGAATCCACTTGTTGGCGCGCACGACGGCGTTGGCCAGCGCTTGGGTGGTGAGCGGGTTCTTGTCGATGAAGCCCTGCGGCGCGTACAGGCAGGCCGCCGGCATCGGACCGCCGAAGACCTTTTCGGACTCGGCCACGATGCGGGTGTCGGAGATGATCTTCAAGTCACCACTGCGCTGCAGCAGCGTGATGACGGGGTCGAGGTTGCTCATGGCGTCGATCTGGCCCGATCGCATCGCAGCCACCGCACCGGGCCCCGCACCGACGCCAATGATCGACACGTCCGAAGGCTTCAGCCCCGCCTTGGCGAGGAAGAAGTTGACCATCACGTTGGTGGACGAGCCCGGCGCGGTGACGCCGATCTTCTTGCCCTTCAAGTCGGCAGGCGCTTTGTAGCCGGCCATCGTCTTCGGGTTCAGCCCCAGCACGATCTGCGGCGCGCGGCCCATCAGCACAAAGGCGCGCAGGCGCTGGCCTTTGTGCTGCATGTTGACGGTGTGCTCGAAGGCGCCGTTGACCACGTCGGCGCTGCCACCGACGACGGCCTGCAGCGCGCGTGCGCCGCCGGCGAAGTCGGCGATGGTCACGTCAAGGCCCTCGGCCTTGAAGTAGCCGCGCTGTTCTGCAATGGTCAGCGGCAGGTAGTACAGCAGGTTCTTGCCGCCGACAGCGATGGTGAGCTTGGGTTTTTCAAGCGCCTGGGCGTGCACGAAGCCAGGCGCGCTGATGAGTGCGGCGCCGCTGGCCAGGAGGAGGTGGCGTCTTTGCATGGCTGAGAGTTTGCGTTGGATTGATGGACACTCTAGCGGAGCCGCTCGCAGCGTGACATGGGGACGCGCCCCACGTCCGGGGCGTTGACCCGAGGAGAAAACATGAACACGAAAAACCTGCTCATCACCGGCGGCAGCCGCGGCATCGGCGCTGCCACCGCCCGCGTGGCAGCGCACCGTGGCTGGGACGTGGCCGTCAACTTCACGCGCGACGCCGCGGCCGCCGAAGCCGTGGCTGCTGACGTGCGGGCAGCCGGCCGGCGTGCGCTGGTGCTGCAGGGCAACGTCGGACTCGAATCCGATGTACTGGCGATGTTTGCGGCCATCGACCACGCATGGGGCCCGCTGCAGGGCCTGGTGAACAACGCCGGCGTGGTGGACGTGGCCGCGCGCGTGGACGCGATGAGCGCAGCGCGCATCGAACGCATGTTTGCGGTCAACGTCTTCGGCACGATGTGGTGCGCACGTGAAGCGGTGCGGCGCATGAGCACGCAGCACGGCGGCGCCGGCGGCGTGATCGTCAACCTGTCGTCGGCCGCGGCGAAGCTGGGCGCGCCGGGGCAGTACGTGGACTACGCGGCGGCCAAGGGCGCGGTGGACGCCTTCACGCTCGGCCTGGCGCGCGAAGTGGCCGCCGAGGGCATTCGCGTCAATGCGGTGCGGCCGGGCATCATTGAAACCGACATCCACGCCAGCGGCGGGCAACCAGGTCGCGCAGCGCAGATGGCGCCGATGGTGCCGATGCAGCGGGCCGGGTCGGCGGATGAAGTGGCGCAGGCCATCGTGTGGCTGCTGTCGGCGGACAGCAGCTACACGACGGGGACGGTGGTGGATGTGGCGGGCGGGCGCTGACCGCGCCTGCGCGCAACCGACGCCGACCTTCAGCCTTCAGCCTTCAGCCTTCAGCCGGAAAAAGCCTTCACCACCTTCAGCAGTTCCACCAGCGCCCCGGTCTTTTTCAGCGAAGGCCCGACCACAAACTCAAGCTGATCAAACACCGTGCGCCAGCTCTTCGGCGCCGGGGCGCGGCGGTGCAGGTCCTCGTAGCGGGCGCGCAGCTTGTCCAGGTTGTCGGGCTGCGGCGCAGACAGCAGGATTTCATAGGTGTCGAGCTCGATCTGGCCCGACTCGGTCCAGAAATCAGGGTCGCTGCCCGACTTGGCCAGCAGGCTGGCGCGCACGCGCTGCAGCCGTTCGCGGTCTGGCGCCGTGGCCTTGGCGTCGAGCCGGCTGTGGCGCATCTGGCCTGCCAGCCGGTTCATGGCCGGGTAGAACCATTCCGCGCTGCCCTGCGCGCCGGCCAGCCTTTCGGCGGTGCCATAGGCCTCGTCCATCAATGCCAGCCAGGCTGCTTCCTGCTTGACGTCACTGGCCATGTGCTCCACAAGGGCCATGCGCTTGCAGGCCGACGCCACCAAACACCAGCGTTCGGCCGTTTCCTGAAGACTGACCAGGGTCTTCAGCATCGCCCAGCCTTCACGCACTGCCTTGCGCGCCACGTCGCAGTCTTCCGCACTGTGCTTGCCAGCCTTGCTGCGCAGTCGGTCGTGGCCCTGCCTTGCCAACAGGTTGCCCAGTGTTTCGTTGACCTTGATCGACGCGCTACTGTCCTTGGCGCTGAGCGCGATGCTGAACCACTTGATGGCGGGGTCAAAAGCGCCCGCGGCTTCGTAGGCCACGCCAAAGGCTTCGGCCACGGCACCGATGGCGCCCCAACGCTTGGCGTACTGGCCTTCAAGGTAGCCGATGCGTGACAGCTGCACGGCTTCATCGCGGTGCTCCCAGGCCGACCCCACGGCCAGCGTCTCCAGCGCCAGCGCCAGCCCCAGCGGCGACGCGATGCCGCCGTAGATGTCCTGCAGCGGCCGCGGGGGGCTCTGGGCGTCGCCGGTGCGGGCGCGCAGGCGCCAGTCGGGGTCGCCATAACACTGGTAGGCGGCCCAGGTGTTGCCGCCGCCCATGCGCCAGGCCACGTCACGCGCTTCGCCGACGGCGCTGCCGAAGCTGTCGCCAGCCAGCAGGCGCTCATAGAAGCGCAGCGCAAAGGCCTTGGCGGCTTCGTCTTCCACCGCCCAGCCGGCTGCCACCACGCAGCGCACGCCGATGCGGATGAGCTGTTCGGCCACGCCGGCGGCGAAGCTGGCGGCCTGGAAGTTGCGCGCCTTGGCCGCCGGCGTCAGCGCCGCCAGGTGGCAGCAGTTGACGAACACCAGTTCGGGCACCGTGCGCATGGCGGCAATTTCGCTGGGGCCCAGGAAGGCCTTGCCCGACAGCACGACACCGCCCTTGGCAGACGCTTCGCCATGGCCGGCCACGTGCAGGATGCGCCAGGGCCGTTCGAGCAACGCGTTGATGATCGGGCGCGCGCGCTCCTTGTACAGCGCGCGCACGCGGGTGCTGTCGATGCCACGCTGCAGCAGGTCGGTCACGGCTTTTGCCTCGCGCAGCGCGGCGTCCAGCGGGCCGTATTCGGGGCGGTCAACAAAAGGCTCACCAATGACCAGCACGGCGTCGTCGGCAATCGCGTCGGCGCGCGGCGCGCTGCCTTCATCCCTGAGCCGCATCTTGCGCAGCATGCGGCTGCGCAGCGACCATGGCCGCGGATCAACAGCCTTGAGGTCGGCCGGCGTGTCCAGCAGTTCCCAGGGGATGGCGGCCGAGCCCAGGTCCAGCTCCAGCAGCAGCCGGGTGGTGCCGCCCAGATAGGGTTCGATGGCAGTGGGCACCAGCAGCTGGAACAGCGTGCGGCCGAGCTGGTCGTCGGTGTTGGTGTCGGTGGATGCGGTCTTGACCAGCTCTTCAACCAGCGCAATCTGCGTGCTCTGCTCACGCAAGTCGTTGCGGGCGCGGCGGCTGTCGAGCGAAAATTCCACCATGCCGCCGGGCTTGCTTTCGACGCGGATGAAGTCGTAGTCGGCGCCGCGGTAGCTGGCGTCCAGCGGGCGGCGCAGTGCGCCCGTGCCGCTCTTCACCGCTTCATCAATCCGGTAGTGGGTGGGCGCAGCGGCCTGCATGGCCTTCAGTTCACGCCAGGCCTCGCTGGCGCGGTCGAGGTACAGCTCCACCAGCACCAGGCGCGCGACGGGCGGCCAGGGCAGGGTGTTGCCGCGCTGGTTGGATTCAAGCACACGCTGGTTGGCGTCGGCCACGCCCTGCGAGATGGCGCGCGCCGCTGCCCCTGGTGTGATGCCGAAGCCGCCACTGCCCATCAGCGTGGCCGCTATTTCCACCGCTGTGCTGGCAGCGCCACGGGCCTGGTCTTCGGCCACGCGCTGCAGCCAGCTCAGCACGGCCTGGCGCACCGAAGAAGCCAGCGCCGTTTCTCGCAGCTTGCCCTCTTCACCCAGGCCCACCACCACCACGGCGGGCGGTTGCCCCAGGCCCGACGGCACCGTGGGGTCGCGCAGCGTGTTGAGGAAGACCTGGTGCGTGCCTGTGGCCTCGGGGTAGAAGTTGGCGTTGAGCGACAGGGCCGTGCTCATCGTGCGGCCAATCAGGGCATCCACCACCTGCTCGGTGCCGGTGAGCGCCAGCGACTTGTAGTGGCCTACCAGCAGCGTCGAACGGATGAAGCTGAGGTTGCCGTTGACGACCGTCACGGCCAGGCTTACAGCGGTCGCCACGGCCGGGTCGCCGGAGGGCATGGGCATGTCGGCCGACAGCAACTGGTCTTCGGCACCTGCGGGTTCCGGTGGCCGCCTGGCGCGTGAAGGCCGGCTCAGCACGTGGTCGATTTTCGGCGCCACCGCTCCGCTCCGGGTGGCGGGCAAGCGCGGCAAGCGTTCAGTCTCGCCCTGCAGCAGCAACTCTTCAAAGGCCGCAAAGGCCGACTTGGCACTCGGCAGGCTACCGTGTTCGCTGTCCAGCGTCCAGGCCGCCACGCCGGGCAGCAGCGCCATCTGCAGCGGCACCCGGCCGTCGCCACCATCGACCGCGTTGCGATAGACAAAACCGTCGTCGTCGTTGATCTCGAAGCCGTCGGGCGTGAACTTGGCGCGGCCCACCACCATCAGCACCTTGCGCGCGGCAAAGTCGGTTTGCAGCGTGCGGCGCTGGTCGTCCAGGCGTTCGCGCAGCTTGCGCGCCTGGTCCAGCACGGCCTGGGTCGGAATGCCCCAGCGGTAGACGCCCAGCGAATTGTCGGCGCCTTCGCTTTGCAGCCAGTTGCGGTGCCACCAGCTGCGTTCGCGCAGTTTTTGCATGTCTTCGTCGGCCAGGCGGCGCCAGGTTTCGCGTTTGTCCAACGCCAGCGTGCTGTCGGTAAGGCCGGCCTGCAACTGCATGAAACCAGGCATCTCGGCCATCAGCTGGCGCGCATCCTGGTCGCGGAAGGGCGAGCCGATGACGGTGAGCGTGTTGCTGAACGTGTCGTCGCCGGTCAGCGCCTGCATCGGCGCCCACGAGCCACCATTCGGCGTGCCCAGCATCAAGAGCCGCGCGGCACTGTGCGCCATCA
>JAYSYB010000398.1:0-4517 GCA_043716775.1 Rubrivivax sp. | reverse complement strand
GCACAAAGGCCCCGTCCTTCAGCGCCGTAATGACACGCCGCACCGATTCTTCGGCGTTGTCCTGCACGTGCTTCATGTACGCGGCCACGGTGACGCGGCCGAACTGCGCGACCATGGCGATCAGCTCTTCGACACCCTTTTGGTTGGCAGCGATCTGCGCGCGCAAGTCGGCAATGGTTTGCTGCGGGTTGCGTGCGGGATACGGGCCGCTGCGCAGTTGCGCGGTCAGTTCCGCCTCGCGCATGACACCGCCGCGCACGAGCAGGAAGTTGTCGAACAGCACACCTTCTTCGTCGATGGTCTTGCTGAACGGCGGCATCGACCCCGGCGTGCTGCCGCCGATGTCGGCATGGTGGCCGCGGCTGGCGACATAGAACGACGGCTTGGCGTCGCCGGCTGTCAGGTAGACCGGGGTGACCACGGTCACGTCGGGCAAGTGCGTGCCGCCGTGGTACGGGTCGTTCAGCACGTAGACATCGCCTTCGATCATGGCCGGGTTGCGCTCGATCACGGTCTTGATCGACTCGCTCATCGACCCCAGGTGCACCGGCATGTGCGGCGCGTTGGCGATCAGTTCACCGTCGGCATTGAAGAGCGCGCAACTGAAGTCCAGCCGCTCCTTGATATTCACCGAATAGGCGGTGTTCTGCAGCCGCAACCCCATCTGTTCGGCGATGTTCATGAAGAGGTTGTTGAAGACCTCCAGCATCACCGGGTCGGCGTCGGTGCCGATGGCATGCTGCGTCGCGCGCGGCACCACCCGCTGCAGTTCGATCGGACCGGCGGCCTTCAGCACCGCCTGCCAGCCGGGCTCGATCACCGTCGTCGCGTTCTTCTCGGCCACGATGGCCGGGCCGTCGATGGTGGCGCCAGCGCGCAGCGATTCGCGCACGTACAGGCCCGCGTCCTGCCAAGCGCCGCTGTGCATGCGAACCTGGGCATCGGCCTTGGGCTTGTACGGCTTGGGTTCGTTGCCCAGGCCGCCCGAGTCAAAGCGTTCGCCGGCGCCCACGGCTTCCACCGATACCGCTTCGATGACGAGCAAACGGCCGGGCATCAGGAACGCAAATCGTTGGCGATACCCGGCTTCGAAGTCGCGCCGGATCTGCGCCATGTCGCCGCACAGCACGATGAGCGCGGTGTCGGTGCCCTGGTAGCGAACATGCACGTTGCGGCGAAGTGTGATCGTCTCGCGCGGCACGCCCTGACTGGCGACTTCATCGCGCGCCGCATCGCCCAAACAGGCAAGCCGCGCTTCGGCCGCAGCCAGGCCTGCGTCATCCAGCGGCAATTCAATCGACGCCTCACGCATCGCAATCTGGTCGGCCAGGCCCATGCCATAGGCCGACAGCACGCCGGCCAGCGGGTGCACGAAAACATGCTTCATCGCCAGCGCATCAGCCACCAGGCAGGCATGCTGACCACCGGCGCCGCCAAAACACTGCAGCGTGTACTGCGTCACGTCGTAGCCACGCGCCACGCTGATGCGCTTGATGGCGTTGGCCATGTTCTGCACGGCAATCTGCAGGAAGCCTTCGGCCAGTGTTTCGGCCGTGGTCACGCGGCCGGACGCGGCCTGCACCTGCGCGGCCAGGGCTTCGAACTTGGCGACGACGCGGTCGCGGTCCAGCGCTTCATCGGCCTTCGGCCCAAAGACCTTGGGAAAGTGCGCGGGCTGGATCTTGCCCAGCAGCACATTGGCGTCGGTGGTGGCCAGCGGCCCGCCGCGGCGGTAACTGGCCGGGCCCGGGTTGGCGCCGGCGCTGTCCGGGCCGACGCGCAGCCGCGCGCCGTCAAAGCCCAGGATCGACCCCCCGCCTGCCGCCACGGTGTGAATGCTCATCATCGGCGCGCGCATGCGCACGCCCGCCACCTGCGTCTCGAAGGCACGTTCAAATTCGCCGGCGTAGTGGCTGACATCGGTGCTGGTGCCGCCCATGTCGAAGCCAATGACCTTGTGGTGGCCGCCGGCCACCGCCGTGCGCACCATGCCCACGATGCCGCCGGCCGGCCCCGACAGGATGGCGTCCTTGCCCTGGAAGTGGTGCGCTTCGGTGAGGCCGCCGCTGCTTTGCATGAAGTAGATTCGCACCCCCGGCATCTGTGCGGCCACCTGTTCGACATAACGCCGAAGAATGGGTGACAGATACGCATCCACCACCGTCGTGTCGCCGCGCGACACCAGCTTCATCAGCGGGCTGACTTCATGCGACGCGCTGACCTGCGTGAAGCCGATCTCGCGCGCCAGCGCTGCCGCCGCTTGCTCGTGCGCGGTGTAGCGGTAGCCGTGCATGAAGACGATGGCGACAGTGCGGATGCCTGCGTCGAAGGCGGCCCACAGACGTTCACGCAAGTGCGCCAAGTCAAGCGGTTCCAGCACTTCGCCCTGCGCGGCCACACGTTCCTGCGCTTCGACGACGCGTTCGTACAGCAACTCGGGCAGCACGATGTGGCGGTCAAACAGCCGCGGCCGCGCCTGGTAGGCGATGCGCAGCGCGTCTCGAAAGCCGCGCGTGGTGACCAGCAGCGTGCGGTCGCCCTTGCGTTCCAAGAGCGCGTTGGTGGCAACGGTGGTGCCCATCTTCACGCACTCCACCTGCTCGGGTGTGATGGGCTGGCCGGGCTGCAAGCCCGCATGTTGGCCCAAGAGGCGGCGGATGCCTTCCACGGCGGCGTCGCGGTAATCATGAGACTCGTGCTCAGGGTTTTCGCTCAGCAGCTTCAGCGTGTGCAGCACGCCATCGGGCGCACGGCCGACGACGTCGGTGAAGGTGCCGCCCCGGTCGATCCAGAACTGCCAGCGGGTGGTGGTCATCGTCAAGTCCTTCAAGGATGCGCTTCTGTTCAATGCCTGAATTACATCAGGCCTGGGCGCACGCCATCGACAAGCAGCGCAGCGACCGATACTTCCGCAGCCACGGCACCTGCGTTCAACGCGGCTCGGGCATCGTCGGAGACTGCGTGAATCGGTTCAAAAAAGGTGCGCGGTGGGCGGCCGGTTGATGCGCCACGGCGCCTTCGTCTACGAATCTGGCAACGCAGACATTGCGCCGGGCGCGCTGGCCGACAGCGCCAAGAACGCAGCAGACCATGCGGGCTTGGCCATCAACTACGGGAAGCGAACCGCGGCTGGCGTGCGCCACTGCGCATCAAAGTTCTGCCCGACTTGGCCGTAGCCGTTGTCGCCCCAGCAGTAGGCGGCGCCGAAGTAGTCGGTTCCGCCTGGCGTGCCGCTCACGCGCCCGCTGACTGAAAGCGCGCAGCTGTGGTTCTTGCCCACGCTGACCTTGAAGAAGTCCTGGCCGGCGGCGACCGCAAACGCCACGGGGGCGAAGATGCTGCTGTCGGTGTTGCCCCCATTGCCGAGTTGTCCCCGGAAGTTGCGGCCCGCGCAGACCGGCTGGTGTTTGCTGCCCAAGGGGGACTGCATCAGTGCGCAGGTGTGTTGAAAACCGGCGCTGATGCCCGTCATCAAGCGGCCGCCCCCGCTTCCGGCTGCGGCGGGCTTGGGGTCGGGGAAAGACACCAGCGGCCACGACCCGCCGAGCTGTCCGCCGTGGTTGTCGCCCCAGCAATTGGCGCCCGACCCCGCTGCGCGAAAGGCGCAGGCATGGGCAAAGCCGGCACTGAAGCCGGGGCCCAGCGTGGTGCCAGCGGGTGTGGCGTAACTCAGGTACAGGCCGGCCACCGAGATGCTGGCAGCCGGGCCGCCGGTGCCGGCCCCGAGCGTGCCGATACCCAGTTGGCCTTCGGTGTTTTCACCCCAGCACTTGATGTTTTGCAGGTTTGAAGCGCAAGTGAAACGACTGCCGGCGCTGACCTCGGCAAAAAGGAAGCTGCCGCCAGGAATCCCGGTGCCCTGGCGCACCGGCACGGGGCTGCAACCGGTCGTCGTGCCGGTGGGGCAGTTATTGACACCCATGACGCCAAGCTGGCCGCGGCCGTTGTCGCCCCAGCAGAAGAGTTCACCCGCGGCCGTGATGGCACAGCTGTGTGCGTCACCCGTGGTGATTGCCTTGAAGGTATCGGGGTGCGACACCAGCGCCGGCACGCGGCTGTCGGCTTGGTTGCCGCTGCCGAGCTGGCCGCGGTCGTTCCGGCCCCAGCAGAAGACCTGGCCGGCGGTGCTCAGGCCGCAGCTGTGTGCCTGCCCCGCGCTGACGCTGCGGAAAGCCGTGCCGCCCACCACCTCAACCGGTGTCGGCCGGCACGGGCGCTGGGGTTGTGTGGGGTCGAAATTGCACGGCAGGTCGGGCAATGCTCCGGTCCCCAACTGACCATGGCTGTTGTCGCCCCAGCACCAGGCTTTGTGTGTGGAATCAACCGCACAGGTGTGGGATTCACCCGCATCGATGTCGATGAAGGCGTGGTTGGACAGGACGGTGAAGCTCAGCGTGTGCACTGAAGCTGTCGTGGTGCCGGTGCAGTACCAGCAGTAGACGTCGGCGCTGGCCGTCAGGGTCGTCACCCCCGGCATCAGCGCAAGCGACCCCTCGTGGCGGTTGGAGCCCAAGGCC
>JAYSYB010000397.1:0-4518 GCA_043716775.1 Rubrivivax sp. | reverse complement strand
CCATCCCGGCCTTCCCCCAGCGGGGGAAGGAGGCAAGGCGGATTAGGGCGCCGTCACAACCTGAATTGTTACGAATATTTATAACAAATAGGCTCTTTACGCTTGTTGGTAAAGCATCAGCAGCTATAAATAACAGAGCAAACAGCCTCAAGCCTGCATGTTCATGACTTCCTGGTAGGCGGCCACCACCTTGTTGCGCACCTGCAAACCGGTCTGAAACGCGATGTTGGCTTTCTGCATGTCGACCATCACGTCGTTCAGCGCCACGCCCGGCTTGCCCATTTCGAACGCCTCGGCCCGGCCGTAAGCGCTTTCTTGCGCGCTGCTGATGCGCGCCAGCGACTTCTGCAGTTCGCCGGCAAAGCCGCCGGCCGCTGCTTCCCCGCCAGACGCCGGCGCGGCGCCCATCGACGGGGCCAGGACGCGCATTTGCTGCAGGACGGATTCAATGGACGAGATGGACATGTGTTTGATGGCTGCGGATGAGCCCATGGGTGAGGATGGCCTGAAGCGTAGCAGCGCCACCTGCGGCCGCATCGTGCCAAAAGATGGCAAAAGCCCCGGTTATTCAGCCGATCAAGCATTGGGCCGCAGCTTGAGAATTGCACAACAAGGCCGGGGTGCCCTGGCCGCAATGCACGGGCCGGCTCCTTTCCCTTCCCTCACCACACGTCGTATGCCATCCCTTCCCCTGCCGCGCCACTTGCCTTGTCTGCCCGCCCTGCGCTCTGTTGACCTGCGCCGCGCGGCGCTGGACCAGTAACGCATGAGCATCCTTGCCGCTGGAGCCGGCGCGCAGGCAGCGCCTGACGCCCTGCCTTTTTTGCAGCAGCTGCGCGCCAACCCGCGCCTGCCGCTGATCATCGGCGCGTCCTTTGCCCTGGCGGTCA
Organism: Rubrivivax sp.; assembly: GCA_043716775.1. Taxonomy (GTDB): domain Bacteria; phylum Pseudomonadota; class Gammaproteobacteria; order Burkholderiales; family Burkholderiaceae_C; genus Rubrivivax. The sequence continues at coordinate 3,628 of JAYSYB010000397.1, read as the reverse complement.
TGGCCGCGCTGTGGATGTGGAGCCGCCAGCCCGACTATGGCGTGCTGTACAGCAACCTGTCGGACCGTGACGGCGGCGCCATCATTGCTTCGCTGCAAAAGATGAACGTTCCCTACAAGTTTGCCGAGGGCGGCGGCGCCTTGCTGGTGGAAAAAGGCAAGGTGGCCGAAGCGCGTCTGCGCCTGGCAGCCGAGGGTCTGCCAAAGGGCGGCACGGTCGGTTTCGAGCTGATGGACAACCAGAAATTCGGCACCAGCCAGTTTGCCGAACAAATCAATTACCAGCGGGCGCTCGAAGGCGAGCTGGCGCGCTCGATCAACTCGATTTCGGCGGTCGAGTCGGCACGGGTCCACCTGGCGCTGCCCAAGCCGTCGCTGTTTGTTCGCGACCAGAAAAAACCCAGCGCGTCGGTGGTGCTGTCGCTGCACCGGGGGCGCAGCATCGACGAAGGCCAGGTCAGCGCGATCGTCCATCTCATCTCCAGCAGCGTGCCCGAGCTGTCGGACAAAAGCATCACCGTGGTGGACCAGGCGGGCAACCTCCTGTCAGCGGCCAATTCGGGCACGCGCGGCCTGGATGTGAGCCAGCTGAAATACGCGCAGGAAATCGAGCAGGTCTATATCCGGCGCATCGAAGCCATCTTGCAGCCGCTCATGGGAACGGCCAACGTGCATGCGCAGGTGGCAGCCGAGATTGATTTCTCGGTGGTCGAGAACACCGATGAAAAATACCGGCCCAACCAGACGCCAGGCAGCGCGGCGATTCGCAGCCAGCAGTCGAGCGACTCCATCCAGACCGGGTCCAACCCGGCGGGCGGCGTTCCAGGCGCGCTGAGCAACCAGCCGCCGGTCAACCCGGTCGCGCCGATTGCCCTGCCGGCAGCAGCAGCTTCGGCAGCTGCGGCGGCTGGCCAGGCGGCGGCGGCAGTCCCGCCGGGCAACACCCGCAAGGACGGCACCATCAACTATGAGCTTGACCGCTCGATCCGCCATGTGCAGCAAGGCGCCGGCGGCATCAAGCGTCTGTCGGTGGCGGTGGTGGTCAATTACCGGGGCGGCGTCGATGCGCAAGGCAAGCGCGCCGCAGTCGCCTTGACAGCCACCGAGCTGGAGCAGGTCAACAGCCTGGTCAAGGAAGCCATGGGTTTCAGCACCGAGCGCGGCGACTCGCTCAATGTGGTCAACAGCGCGTTCGCATCGGACGCGGCCGAAGCCGTTGCCCTGCCGCTGTGGAAGCAGCCCGACAACATCGAACTGGCCAAAACGGCTGGCCAGTATCTGCTGATCGGGATGCTGGCGCTGTTTGCCTGGTTTGCCGTGCTGCGGCCCCTGCTGCGCAAGCACCTGTACCCGCCGGCCCCACTGCAGATAGAGGAAGCGGAAGACACGCCACTTGTCCTGGGCTCGGTGGAACAGGCTCCGTCGCATGCGCAGACCGCGGCAAGCCGGCAGGCCGAAGCCCGGGAACGGCGCGAGCTGCGCAATGCCGAAAACATTCAGTACGCGCATGCCACCTCCGCGAAGAACCCGCAGGTCGTGGCCATGCTGATCAAGCAATGGATGGCTGAAAAAGATGAATAAGCACCTGAGGAAAAGCGCCATTTTGCTGATGTCGCTTGGCGAAGAAGGCGCTGGCAGCGTGCTGCAGCACATGTCGCCGTCCGAAATCCAGCTTCTGGGCGAGGCCATGGCCAATCTGACACAGGTCAAGCAAGACGAAGCCAAAGCCATTCTGGAAGAGTTCCGGGTCGAAACCGAGCAGTACTCGGCGATTCACATCAATTCCGGCAACTATCTGAAAACAGTCCTGAACAAGGCGCTGGGCAACAACCGCGCAGCTTCCTTGCTCGAAAGCATCTTCGAGCCCAGCGAAACGGCGACAGGCATCGATCGCCTGAACTACCTGGAAGCGGGCGAGGTGTTCGAGCTGATCCATGACGAGCATCCGCAGATCATTGCCACGCTGCTGGTGCACATGGACCGCGACAAAGCCGCCGCCGTGCTTGAAAAACTCCCCGAGCGGACGCGCGACGATGCGGTCATGCGCATTGCCACCTTCGGCGGCGTGCAGCCGGCGGCGCTCAAGGAACTGACCGATGTGCTGAACAACATGCTGTCGGGCGAAGGCACCAAGCGCAGCCGCCTGGGCGGGGTGCGGGCTGCTGCGGAAATCGTCAACCTGATCAATAGCGCGCAGGAGGAAAGCGTGATCAAGCACCTTCGCGCGCACGACGAGCAACTGGCGCAAAAGATCATCGACGAGATGTTCCTGTTCGAAAAGCTGCTGCTGATCGAGGACAAGGGCATCCAGCTGCTGCTCAAGGAAATCGAGTCGGAGTCGCTGATCATCGCGCTCAAGGGCTCGCCGCAGGAAATGCGCGACAAGTTCCTCAAAAACATGTCCACCCGGGCGGCGGACATGCTGCGCGAAGACATCGAAATGCGCGGCCCGGTGCGGGTGTCGCAGGTCGAGGCAGAACAAAAGCGCATCTTGCAGATCGTGCGCCGCCTGGCCGTTTCGGGCGAGCTGGTGCTAGGCGGCCAGGGCAACGACGCATATGTCTAGCAAATCCGCCCCGCACCGGTTCGATGCCGGCAAATTCCTGCCGGAAGCATCGCTTGCACCGCAGGCACCGCAGGCACCGTCCGGCAGGCCACAGCAAACCGCCTGGGAACGCTGGGAAATGGCCTCGTTTGCCGAAAAACCAATGTCGTCCGCCAGCGCCCACAATGCGCCGGCGCCAGAGCAGGACGCACCCGGGCCGGCCCTGCGGATCGACGAGGCCGAACTGGCCGAGTTACGTCTTCAGGCCCAAAAGGCAGGCGAAGCCGAAGGCCGCGCGCAAGGACATGCGCAAGGCTTACTGGAAGGCCATGCTGAGGGACTGGCGGCGGTCCAGGCGCAGGCCGCGCAATTGCAGACCCTCGCGCTGGCCCTGCCCGCCGCCCTGCAGCTGGCTCAGAACAGCGTCGCCGATGACCTGCTGGCGCTGGCGCTCGACATTGCCAGGCAGGTGCTGGGGCAAGCCTTGGCTGCTGAGCCGCAAGCTATTTTGGCCGTGGTGCATGAACTGCTGCAGGCAGAGCCGAGCCTGTCTGGCGCGCCGCAACTGCTGCTGCATCCCGACGATGCGGCGCTGGTGAAGGAATTGTTGGCCGACGACCTGAAGGCTGCCGGCTGGCGGGTGCGGCTTGACGCGCAGATCGCGCGCGGCGGCTGCCGGGTCACGGCCCACAGCGGCGAGCGGGACGCGACCGTGCAGGCGCGCTGGGAGCGGGTCAGCGCAGCGCTGGCGCGCCACCCCGCCCTTGACAACCTGGCGGCGCCAGAGAGCACCGAGCCGGCATGAGCGAACAAGCCGTGGCCCATGAGGCGAATCCGCACCTGACCGCTTGGCAGTCGGCGCTGGGCGAAGCACGGGTGGCGGTCGGCCTGACGGTGCCGGTGCGCACCTACGGGCGGCTGACGCGCGCGGTGGGGCTGGTGCTGGAAGCGGTGGGCTTGCGCCTGCCGGTGGGCAGCGACTGCCTGATCGAGCTGCCGCCCGGCTATCCGGACAAAACCGCCGAGGCCGAGGTGGTCGGGTTTGCCGGCGACCGCATTTTGCTGATGCCGCTCAGCGTGGTCG